>NZ_JBHXNP010000105.1:0-34019 GCF_042719495.1 Streptomyces sp. NPDC058525 | reverse complement strand
GGGGCTCCGCCCCAGACCCCGCGCCTCAAACGCCGGCGAGGCTGGATTTGCCCCGTCTCGGCAAGAAGCCCTGTACCCGGGGGCGCAGCCGCGGGGCGGGGGCTGCGCGTACGGCCGGGGAATCCGGGCAGGGCGGGTAGGGGAACCGCCTGAGGTGAGGCGGCGGGCGGGCTCGGCGTCGCCGGGGAGGAAACGGTTCCGCATACTGATACCGCAGGTGATCGCGGAGCTGGAGGGCGCGTGGCGGAAGCCGATGGGGTGGAGGACCGCAAGCCCCAGTCCGACGAGGCGCACAGCGCCTTCACACCGCCGCCCGGGATGGCGCCCGAGGTCCAGGAGGACGATCAGCCCACCTCGGAGTTCGCGCTCCCGGCGGGCGCCGAGCCGGTGCAGCCCGAGCCCGAGGGCTCGGCCTTCGCGAACCCGGCCACCTACAGCGCCGCGCACTCCCCGCCCGCCTACACCCCCGGCCAGGGCTTCCCCGTCGCCCGGATGAAGGAGTCCCCCTGGCAGGACCGCATGCGCACGATGCTGCGCATGCCGGTGGACGTGCGGCCCGTACCGGACCTGGTGCAGCGGACGGCCGAGACCGGGCCCGCCGTGGGCCGCGTGCTCGACCTGACCCTGCGCATCGGCGAGCTGCTGCTCGCCGGCGGGGAGGGCGCCGAGGACGTGGAGGCCGCCATGTTCGCGGTGGCCCGCTCCTACGGGCTGGACCGCTGCGAGCCCACGGTCACCTTCACCATGCTGTCGATCACCCACCAGCCCTCGCTGGTGGACGACCCGGTGTCGGCGAACCGGACCGTGCGCCGCCGCGGCACCGACTACAACCGGCTCTCCGCCGTCTTCCGGCTCGTGGACGACATCAGCGCCCCCGAGATCGACGTCTCGCTCGAGGAGGCCTACCGGCGGCTCGCCGAGATCCGCCGCAACCGCCACCCGTACCCCGGCTGGATGCTCACGGCCGCCGCCGGACTGCTCGCCGGGGCGGCTTCCACGCTGGTCGGCGGCGGGGTGCTGGTCTTCTTCGCGGCGGCCCTCGGGGCGGTCCTCGGCGACCGGCTGGCCTGGCTGTGCGCCGGGCGCGGGCTGCCGGAGTTCTACCAGTTCGTGGTCGCCGCGATGCCGCCGGCCGCGATCGGGGTGGCGCTCAACATGACGACGATCGACGTCAAGGCCTCCGCCGTGATCACCGGCGGGCTCTTCGCGCTGCTGCCCGGACGGGCCCTGGTCGCGGCCGTGCAGGACGGCCTGACCGGCTACTACATCACCGCCTCCGCCCGGCTGCTGGAGGTCATGTACCTCTTCATCGGCATCATCATGGGCGTGCTGGTCGTGCTCTACGTCGGCCTGCAGTTCGACGCCTCCCCGCGGCCGGAGGAGGTCCTGCAGATCCAGCAGCGGCCGCTGATCCAGATCGCGGCCTCCATGGTGCTGGTGTTCACCTTCGCGGTCCTGCTCCAGCAGGAACGGTCCACCGTGTGGATCGTGACGCTGAACGGCGCGGTGGCGTGGGTGACCTTCGGGGCCCTGCACTACGCGGGCAAGATCCCGCCGGTGCCGTCCACCGCCATCGCCGCCGGGCTGGTCGGCCTGTTCGGGCAGCTCTTCTCCCGCTACCGCTTCGCCTCCGCCCTCCCGTACACGACCGCGGCCATCGGGCCGCTGCTGCCGGGTTCGGCGACGTACTACGGGCTGCTGCTGATCGCCGAGGACCGGCTCAACGAGGGCCTGGGCTCGCTCGTGAACGCCGCGGCCATCGCCCTCGCCATCGCGATCGGCGTCAACCTGGGCTCGGAGGCCTCCCGCCTGTTCATGCGGATCCCGGGGGCGGCCAGCGCGGCCAAGCGCCGCGCCGCCAAGCGCACCCGCGGCTTCTGAGGGCCCGAGGGACGGCCCAGGGGCCCTGAGGGGCTCCAGCGGGCCCGCGGGGATACGCGTACGCCCCGGGCCCCCTCGCGGGGGTTCCGGGGCGTACGGGCGGTACGGGGCGGCCGGGACGGCCTAGCGCTTCGCGTGGCGGCCGCGCTGGCCCGGGGCCTGGCCCTCGGCGTCGAGCGGGGCCTGGGCGGCCGCGGCGGCCTTGCTCTCCTTGCGGGCCTTGAGCACCTCGAAGACCACCGGGATCACCGAGATCAGGACGATGCCCACCAGGATCGGCTCGATGTTCGTCTTGATGAACTCGATCTGGCCGAGCCAGTAGCCCGCGACCGTGACGCCCGCGCCCCAGCCGATGCCGCCGATGATGTTGTAGGTCAGGAAGGTGCGGTACTTCATCGCGCCGGCGCCGGCGACCATCGGCGCGAAGGTGCGGATGATCGGCACGAAACGGGCCAGCACGATGGCCTTGGGGCCGTGCCGGTCCATGAACTCGTGCGCCTTGTCGAGGTTCTCCCGCTTGAAGAGCTTGGAGTTCGGCCGGTTGAAGAGCTTCGGCCCGAAGTACTTGCCGATCATGTAGCCGACCTGGTCACCGATGATCGCGGCGGCCACGATCAGCGTGCAGACCAGCCACAGCGGCTGCTTGATGTACTGGCCGTCCGCGACCAGCAGACCCGCGGTGAACAGCAGCGAGTCACCGGGCAGGAACGCGAAGAGTCCCGACTCCGCGAAGACGATGACCAGGATGCCGATCAGACCGAAGTGCGAGATCAGATAGTCCGGGGACAGCCACTCAGGGCCGAGCGCAATCGTGTACACGGGTTCCGGACTCTCCTGGATCGGGGGGCGTGCCGGGGGCAGCAGGCGGTTGCGGGCAAGGTAAAGGCAGTCTCAATTATCAACGCACACGACCCCCTCCCGGTTCCAGGTACCGGAGGGGGTCGAGTGCGTGACGTTATGGCTACGCCTTGCGCACGGCGTTGGCCAGGATCGCGTCCCTCAGATGCTCGGCGAGACCCGGCCGCAGGGCCTCGTAGGTCGCCTTGAAGCGCTCGTCCGCGACGTACATCTCACCGAGGCAAGTGTGCATCTCGTACGGGCAGTCGTAGAACCAGGTGGTGATGTGGAGCCGGTGCTCCTCCGCCAGGTCCATGGCGCGCTCGCCCTCGGCGGGCTCGCCGGCCTCCATGAGGGCCGCGTAGCGGACGCCCCACTCGGCGGACTGGTCCTGGATCCGCTGCCAGTCGTCCTTCGTGTACGAGGCGGCCCGGCGCTGCGACTCGGCGTAGGCCTCGGTGCCGCCCCACCGCTCCTGCACCTCCTCCTCGTACTGCTCGGGGTCGTGGTCCCCGAAGACCTCGAACTTCTCCTCGGGCGTGAGGTTGATGCCCATCTTCTTCGCCTCCATGGCGTGCTCAACGGCCTTGGCCATCTGCTGGAGCCGGGCGATCCGGTCGGTCAGCAGGGCATGCTGCCGGCGCAGATGCTCCCGCGGGTCCGATTCCGGGTCGTCCAGCAGGACCGCGACCTCGTCGAGGGGGAAGCCGAGCTCCCGGTAGAACAGGATCCGCTGCAGCCGGTCCAGGTCGGCGTCGCCGTAGCGACGGTGACCCGCGTGGCTGCGGCCGCTCGGCGAGAGCAGCCCGATCTCGTCGTAGTGGTGCAGGGTGCGCACCGTGACTCCGGCGAATCCGGCGACCTGGCCCACGGAGTAGCCCATGTCCGCTTCCCTCCTCGTTCCGGTTGGGTACGCCCTTCACTGTGGGTCCTCACGCCGCGTGAGGTGCAAGTCCGACCGGCCGGCTACTTGCTCAGGCCCCGGAAGCGGCGCACCGCCAGCGGGAAGAAGACCGCCAGCAGCAGGAGCGGCCAGCCGACGGCCAGCAGGCCCGCGTGCTCGAAGGCCCAGGACGGAGCGGCCGAGGCGGAGGCCGCCGCCGGGTTGCCGAACAGGTCGCGGACCGCCGTCGCCGTCGCCGACATCGGGTTCCATTCGACCACGGCCCCCAGCCAGCCCGGCATGGACTGCGGGGTGGCGAAGGCGTTGGACAGGAAGCCCACCGGCCACACCAGGATCTGCACCGCCTGCACCAGCTCCGGCCGGCCCGCGACCATGCCCAGGTGGATCCCGATCCACAGCATCGCGAACCGCAGCAGCAGGAGCAGCGCGAAGGCCGCCAGCGCGGCCGCCGCCGAGCCGTGCCAGCGCCAGCCGAGCAGCAGCCCGACCCCCGCCAGGACCACGAGGCCCACCGCCGACTGGATCATGTCCGCGACGCTGCGGCCGACCAGGACCGCCGAGGAGGACATCGGCATGGCCCGGAACCGGTCGATGACCCCCTTCTCCAGGTCCCGGGTGACCGCCGTCATCGTCGACTCCAGCCCGAAGGCCATGGTCAGAGCGAACATGCCGGGCACCAGGAACTCGACGTACTCCCCGTCGATGCCCCGGCCGCCGCCCACCAGGAAGCCGAACATCAGCAGCAGCATCACCGGGAAGACCAGGCCGACGACCACCTGCACGGGCTGCCGCGCCCAGTGCGCCAGCTCGCGCCGGGTCATCGTCCAGGAGTCCGAGACCGCCCACGTGGCACTCATGCCGCCACCTCCTTGCGGCCGGAGCCGTCCGTCAGGTGCAGGAAGACCTCGTCCAGCGTGGGCCGCCGGACCGCGAGGTCCTCCGCTTCGATGCCGGCGCCCTCCAGCGCCCGCAGGGTCAGGGCCAGGCCCGCCATCCGGTCCTCCACGGGGAAGCTGAGCGTCACGGAGTCCTGGTCCACCGACGGGTCCGGGAGCAGCTCCGCGGCCTCCGCCAGCCGCGCCGGGTCCCGCAGGACGACGACGATCCGGTCGGCCCCGACCAGGGCCTTCAGCTCGTCGGCCGTGCCCTCCCGGGCCACCCGCCCGGCGTCGACCAGCGCGATGCGGTCGGCGAGCTGGTCGGCCTCCTCCAGGTACTGCGTGGTCAGCAGGACGGTCGTGCCGCCGCCGACCAGGGAGCGGACCGCGCTCCACACCTCGGCGCGGCCGCGCGGGTCGAGTCCGGTGGTCGGCTCGTCCAGGAACAGCACCTCGGGATCCGTGATCAGGGAGGCCGCGAGGTCGAGGCGGCGGCGCATGCCGCCGCTGTACTTCTTCACGGGTTTGCGGCCGGTGTCCGAGAGGCCGAAGCCCTCGAGCAGCTCGTCCGCCCGCAGCCCGGCCCGTCGCGCGCCGAGGTGGTAGAGGCGGCCGAACATCTCCAGGTTCTGGCGCCCGTCCAGTTCCTCGTCGAGCGCGGCGTGCTGGCCGAGCAGCCCGATCCGGGAGCGGACGGCCGCCGCGTCGGTGCGTACGTCGAGACCCGCCACCCGCACCACGCCCTCGTCGGGGCGCAGCAGGGTGCTCATGATCCGCACGGCCGTGGTCTTGCCGGCCCCGTTGGGGCCGAGCACCGCGTGGACCGTGCCGGGGGCCACTTCCAGGTCGAGCCCGGCCAGGGCGTGCTTGTCGCCGTACCGCTTGTGGACACCTTCGAGGGAGATCGCCAACGCGACCGACTCCTTACTCGTGCTAGCTAGTCAAACTTGATTAGCGACCTGCAAGGTAGTGCCCCGCAAGCGGCTAGTCAAACTTGATTACGAAAGATTTTCCGAGCGGCGGGCGCCTACGAGCAGGACGGGCCGGACGGGTCGGACTGCGCGTACGGGTTCTCCTCGTCGTCCGCCAGGACCCCCGCGAACGGCTCGCCGCCCTCGCCCGAGAAGGAGTACGCGCCGCCCTCGATCCGCGCGATCAGCCCGCGCGTCCACTCCGCCTCGGCGTCCGCGGAGTGCAGCCACATGTGCATGATCTCGCCGATGTGCCCCAGCTGCCCGGGGCCGGCCTCCGGCTCGTAGTAGTCCGTCACCGAGGACCGCCAGCCCGCCAGCTTCGACAGCCGCTCGCCGAGCAGTTCCAGGACCTCGGCCCGCGGCAGATCGGCCATGAAGCCGATCGCCGCGGACAGCACGTCCGTCTTCTGGTCGTACGCCGCCAGGGCCTCGCGCAGCAGCCTGAAGTACTCGGCGCGCCCCGCGTCCGTGACCTCGTACTCGGTGCGCGGCGGCCCGCCGGCGGCGCTGGGCGCCACCTCGTGCGCGTGCAGGACCCCCTGCTTCGCCATCTGCTTCAGCGCGTGGTAGATCGATCCGGGCTTGGTGTTGGACCACTCGTGCGCGCCCCAGAACTCGAGGTCGTTGCGCACCTGGTACCCGTGCGCCCGCCCGTGCTGGCGGACGGCACCGAGGACGAGAAGCCGGATCGCTGACATGGGGCCAGGCTACTAAGCCCCGCTCAGGGCCCCGCTCAGCCCATGGCCTTGGTGCCGTCGATGGTCTCGCGGACGATGTCCGCGTGGCCCGCGTGCCGGGCGTACTCCTCCACCAGGTGCAGGAGCATCCAGCGCATCGAGACCTTGGCGTCCTGGGGGAACCAGGGCGCCGGAGGCAGCGGGAACACCTCGTCGAGGCTGGGCAGGGTCCGGACGAAGTCCTCCAGCTCCTCGCTGACCCCTGCCCAGAAGGCCAGCACGGAGGGGATGGACTCGTCGTCGACGAGCTGGAAGGCCTCGCCCCAGGTCTCCGCGGTGCGCTGCCGCTCGTTGGGCCGCTGCTGGGCCAGCCGCAGCCAGTTGAGCTCGACCTCGGCCGCGTGCTTGAGCAGCCCCGACAGGGACAGCTCGCTGGCGCTGGGGCGGCTCGCGGCCTGCTCGTCGGTCAGCCCGAGCACCGATTCGCGCAGGGCCGCCCGCTGGGCCTCGACGAAGGCGAGGAGCGTGCCGCGCTCGTCGCCGAGGACCTCGGTGGAAATCTGTGCCATGACCGACCGCCTTCCGTGGGGTGCCGGGGAGCCGTTCCCCCCGACACCTCACACGCTACGGAGCATCGCGGTCAGCTCCTGTCCTAGATGCCGCCTCAGTGCGGGGAGATTTCCCCGTCCGGGCGAATCGCGGGCAGCGCGCCGGCCGGCTTCGGCAGCAGGGCCTTGGAGAGGTCCTGCTTCCCCGTCGGGTCCAGGCCGTACATCGCTTCGTAGATCTTGCGGACCGCCGGTCCCGAGGCGCCCGAGCCGGTGCCGCCCTGGGAGATCGTCATGACGATCGTGTAGTCCTCGGTGTAGGAGGCGAACCACGAGGTGGTCTGCTTGCCCTGGACCTCGGCGGTACCGGTCTTGGCGTGCATCGGGATCTGCTTCTGCGGCCAGCCGCCGAACCGCCAGGCGGCGCTGCCGGAGGTGGCCACCCCGGCGAGGGCCTCGTCGATGTTGTTCCGGGTCTTGGCGTCCATCGGGAGCCTGCCCTGCTCCTTCGGCGCGATCTCCTGCACCGAGGTCCCGTCGGCGCTGACGATCGCCTTGCCGACGCTGGGCTGGTGCAGCGTGCCGCCGTTGGCGATGGCCGCGTAGACGGAGGCCATCTGGACCGGGGTGACGAGGGTGTCGCCCTGCCCGATCGAGTAGTTGATCGCGTCGCCCTCGCGCATCTGGTTGCCCTGGCGGCAGTTCTCGTAGGCGATCTGCTCGGCGAAGCTGCCGTTCTTCTTGCCGTCCCGGCACCAGGCGTCCTTGTTCGCCTCGAAGAAGTCCTGCTTCCACTTGCGGTCGGGGACCCGGCCGGGGACCTCGTTCGGCAGGTCGATGCCGGTGCGCTTGCCCAGTCCGAACTCGTGGGCGGTCTTGAAGAACCAGTCGTTCGGGTTCTTCTTCGGGTTGATCCCGCCGTCCTTCTTCCACTCCTGGTCCGCGAGCAGGTAGTAGACCGTGTCGCAGGAGACCTCCAGGGCCCGGCCGATCGTGATGTCGCCGTGGCCCTGCGATTCGAAGTTCGTGAAGGTCTGGTTGCCGACCGAGTACGAACTGGGGCAGGGGTAGCGGTTGTTGAACGGGTACCCGGCGTTGACCGCGGCGGTCGAGGTGACCACCTTGAAGATCGAGCCGGGCGCCGCCTGGGCCTGGATCGCCCGGTTCAGCAGCGGGTAGTTCGACTCCTTGTCGGTGAGCGACGCGTAGTCCTTGGCGGAGATGCCGCCCACCCAGGCGTTCGGGTCGTAGGTCGGGTTCGAGGCCATCGCCACGATGCGGCCCGTCTTGGACTCCATGACCACGACCGCGCCCGAGTCGGCCTCGTAGTTCCTGCGCGTGTTCTTGTCGTACTGGTCGCGGGCCTCGATCATCGCGTTGTTCAGCTCGCGCTCGGCGACCGCCTGCACCCGCGAGTCGATCGAGGTCACGACATTCGAGCCGGGCAGCGCCTTGTCCGTCTCGCCCTGCCCGATGACCCGGCCGAGGTTGTCGACCTCGTAGCGGGTGATGCCCGCCTTGCCGCGCAGCTCCTTGTCGTACGTGCGCTCCAGGCCGGAGCGGCCGACCTGGTCGGAGCGCAGGTAGGGGGATTCGGAGTTCTTCGCCTTGGCGATCTCCTCGTCGGTCACCGGCGAGAGGTAGCCGAGCACCTGGGAGGTGTTGGCCTGGTCGGGCGCGGCGTAGCGGCGCATGGCCGTGGGCTCGGCGGTGATGCCGGGGAAGTCCTCGGCGTGCTCGTGGATCTGGAGTGCCTGCTCGGTGGTGGCCTCGTCACTGACCGGGATGGGCTGGTACGGCGAGCCGTTCCAGCAGGGCTGGGGGGTCTTGGAGTCGCAGAGCCGGACCTTGTCGACGACCTCCTGGGGGTCCATGCCCAGGACGCCCGCGAGGCGCGTGAGGACGGCCTTGCCGCGGTCCTTCATTTTCAGCAGCTCGGTGCGGTTGGCGGAGACCACCAGGTGGGTCGCGTTGTCGGCGAGCGGCACCCCGCGCGAGTCCAGGATCGAGCCGCGCACGGCGGGCTGGACCACCCGCTGGACGTGGTTGTTCTTGGCCTCGTCGGTGTACTCCTGGCCATTGCGTATCTGGAGGTACCAGAGCCGTCCGCCCAGGGTGAGCAGCAGTGAGAAGACCACGATCTGGATGACGACGAGCCGGTTCTGGACCCGAGGGGTCCGGCCGGTCTCGGGTATGTTGCTCAACTTGCACTCCCCCGGGCGGCTCCACTACGCCCGGCCGAGTCTAGGACCTTTCGGGTATCAGAACGGGAATCGGCTGCGCCCGTGCTGGACCGAGATCCACTTCTGGGTGGTGAAGGCCTCCACCGTTGCCTCGCCGCCCAGCCGGCCCAGGCCCGAGGCCTTCTCGCCGCCGAAGGCCGCCAGCGGCTCGTCGCCGATCGTCGAGTCGTTGACGTGGATCATCCCCGTCTCGATCCGCTGCGCGAAGCGGACGCCGCGCTCCACGTTCCGCGTGTGCACGGCCCCGCTCAGGCCGTAGGGGGTGGCGTTGGTCAGCCGTACGGCCTCGTCCTCGCCGTCGAAGACCACCAGCAGGGCCACCGGGCCGAAGATCTCCTGGCTCATCAGCGGGGAGTCCTCGGGGAGGCCGGCGAGCACGGTCGGCTCGACCAGGTTGCCGCGCGTAGACCCCCGTACGAGTGCCCGCGCGCCGGATTCCACGGCCTGGTCGACCAGCGCGGTCAGGGCGTCGGCCTGGAAGGAGTTGATCAGCGGGCCGATGTGGGTGTCGGCCTCGTGCGGGTCGCCCGTCTTCAGGGCGCGCACGCGGGCGGTGAACTTCTCGGTGAACTCCTCCGCGACGGAGGCGTCGACCAGGATGCGGTTGGCGGCCATGCAGACCTGGCCCTGGTAGACGAAGCGGCTGAAGACGGCCGCGTCCACCGCGTAGTCCAGGTCGGCGTCGTCGAGGACGACGAGGGCGCTGTTGCCGCTGAGCTCCAGGACCGTCCGCTTGAAGTGGCGGGCGGCGACCGCTCCGACGTGCCGTCCGACCCGGTCCGAGCCCGCGAAGGAGATGACCTTGGGGACGGGGTGGGTCAGGAGCGCGTCGCCGATCTCGGCTATGTCGGTGACCAGGACGTTCAGCAGCCCGGCCGGCAGCCCCGCGTCCTCGAAGATCTTGGCGATGACCCCGCCGCCGACCACGGGCGCGTTCTGGTTCGGCTTGATCACCACCGCGTTGCCCAGTGCCAGCGCGGGCGCGACCGACTTCAGGGTGACCAGGAACGGGAAGTTGAAGGGGCTGATCACGGTGATCACGCCGACCGGGAGTCTCTGGACCCGGTTCTCCTTGCCCTCGACGGGCGAGCACAGGATCCGGCCCTCGGGGCGGACGGCGAGCTGCATCGCCTCGCGCATGAACTCCTTGGCGAGGTAGATCTCGTACTCGGCCTTGGGACGGGTCCCGCCGAGCTCGTCGATCATCGCCTCGACGATCTCCTTCTCGCGCTCCTCGGTGATCCGCAGGGCGCGCTCCAGGACCGCGCGTCTGGTGTACGGGCTGGTGGCGGCCCACTCCCGCTGGGCGCGCTCGGCGCCGCGGTAGGCCTGGTCCACCTGCTCGACGGTGGCCACCGTGATGGCCGCGAGCTTCTCCCCGTTGTAGGGGTTGACGTCGATGATGTCCCACGAACCGGTACCGGCCAGCCATTCGCCGTCGATGTACTGGTGAGCCAGGTCGCTGAATATGGACATGCCATCCCTTACTGCGAGCGCGCACCCGTGCGCTGCACCGGAGACCGATCGGTCGTCATGCACTGATCAGGAGTCATAGTACGTTCGAATCAAGACAGTTGGAGCAGACCACGCAGAAGATCCCGCGTCCGGTCCACGTCGGGGCAATCGGCCTGGAGCCGCTCCATCGCGCGCTCGTACTGCCCCACTTCCTCGTCCTTGTCCAGGTAGAGGGCACTGGTGAGCTGTTCCAGATAGACGATGTCCTGGAGGTCGGACTCGGGGAAGCGCAGCAGGGTGAAGGCTCCGCTCTCGCCCGCGTGGCCGCCGAAGGAGAAGGGCATCACCTGGAGCTGCACGTTGGGCCGCTGGGAGACCTCGATGAGGTGCTCCAGCTGGCCGCGCATCACGTCGCGGTCGCCGTACGGGCGGCGCAGGGCGGCCTCGTCGAGGACGGCGTGGAAGACCGGGGCGTTCTCGGACACCAGGACCTTCTGGCGCTCCAGGCGCAGCGCGACGCGGCGGTCGATCTCGGCGGCGGTGGCGCCGGGCATGCCCCGGCTGACGACGGCGTGGGCGTAGGCCTCGGTCTGCAACAGGCCGTGGACGAACTGGACTTCGTAGATGCGGATGAGCGAGGCGGCGCCCTCCAGGCCGATGTAGGTCTGGAACCAGCCGGGCAGCACGTCGCCGTAACTGTGCCACCAGCCGGTCGCGTTGGCCTCGCGGACCAGCCCCAGGAGGGACTCGCGCTCGGCGTTGTCCGTGACCCCGTAGAGCGTGAGGAGGTCCTCCACGTCTCTGGCCTTGAAGCTCACCCTTCCCAACTCCAAGCGGCTGATCTTCGATTCGGATGCGCGGATCGAGTAGCCGGCCGCCTCACGGGTGATGCCGCGGGATTCTCGGAGTCGCCTGAGCTGTGAGCCCAGGAGGATGCGGCGCACCACGGAACCGCTCGCTTCTGCGGTCACTAGTACTGCCCTCCCCATCGCAATTGGCATGCGTGCGCGTCGAGGGGCCCCCGCACCCCAGGGCCCGCAGTCTGCCACCAAAACGCATCGGCCCGTACTCGTTCTGTAACGGAATCCAGGCTCCCGGAAAAGAAGTCCGTAAGTATGCGTAGGAAGAAATGAGCAAGAACCGTCACGGGAGTGGACAGGTCCGGCGCGTGCACGTGCATCTGCCCTTGCATCCGGCTCTCCCATTCGGAACGATGGTCCCCGCGCACCTGCGTGCACTTCGCGCCGGCGCCGGACCCACCCCGCAGTTCTCTTTGGACGAGGCCGCCGCCCCGTCCGCGAATCCCGGGAGTGCCTCGCATGGGGACGAATGGATCGACCATGCTCGAGCCGTTACGGCAGGGGCTTCCCCCGGTCGATCCCACGGCTGTGTCCGGGTCCGCGTCCTGCGCCCTGCCCGCCCGCCTGGAAGCCGTCCGCGGGGCACGTTCCTTCTGCCGCTCCACCCTGTCCCAGTGGGGTCTCGACGAGCGGTTCGACGATGTCGCACTGGTCGTCTCCGAGCTCGTCACCAACGCGCTGCGCCATGCCCTGCCCGAGGACGCGCGCGGCGCGGGCGAGGCTGAGCCGCCGGTGCGGCTGCACCTGATGCGGTGGAGCACCCGGCTGGTGTGCGCGGTGCGCGACCCCAGCGAGGACCGGCCCGGGGGCTCCTTCTCCCCCGAGCGCACGGAGGAGAACTGCGACCTGGAGTCCGGGCGCGGGCTGTTCCTGGTGGACTCCTACAGCGACAGCTGGGGCTGGCACCCGCTCGCGGGCCGGCTGACCGGCAAGGTGGTCTGGGCGCTGTTCCTGCTCCACGACTGAGCGGGAACCGTCCGCCCCCAACACGACAACTGGCCGGGACTGATCTCAGTGATCATTCCCGGCCAGTGCACGTGCATGGCTCGAAGAGGTGCGCTGTTCCGTCAGCAGATCAGCCGATCAGGTGATCGAACTCGCCGTCCTTGACGCCCAGGAGCAGGGCTTCTATCTCGGCCGGCGTATAGACGAGCGCCGGGCCGTCCGGAAAGCGCGAGTTGCGCATGGCGACATCGCCGCCGGGCAGTTTCGCGAACTCCACGCAGGATCCCTGCGAGTTGCTGTGTCTGCTCTTCTGCCAGGTCAGCTCAAACAAGGAAGCGAGTTCTGCAGCTGCCATCCCGTTGTACGCGTGGTCCACAGGAAGCCCCCGATAGTGCAGATGTCAACTGCACCGGATCATAGCTGTGTTCATAAGCGCATGCATGGGCAGATGCACGTGCACGCGCGGTGCTTCCCTGATCACAGAGCGGTCCGGCCGGGGAACGCGCTCAGGGGCGCAGGGCCTGCGACACCTCGTCCAGCGAGTCCAGGAGCTGCTCGCCGGCCTCCCGCAGCAGCCCCGGACCGGGCCCGTCCCCGTCCGCCAGCACCGCCCTGACCTCGTCCCATGCCGGGACCCGGCGCTCCCGTACCGCCTTCGCGCCCGCCTCGGTCGCGGTCCGCACCGCCCGCGCCAGGGCGGCCGCACCGGGCACCGGCTCGTGCGCCCGGTCGGGCAGGTGGGCCTCCAGGAGCATCGCGCCGCGGCCCAGCGCGGCCACGGCGTCCCCCGCGCCGTCGGCGGCCGCGCGGGACAGGCCGCGGTGGCGCACCGGCTCCCCCGCGGCCCGGTCCAGGGCCTCCTGCCAGGCGACCCGGGCGTCGCGGGCGGCCAGCAGGGCCTCCCGTACGTCGGCCCGCCGTGCCCCGGCCGGATCGGCGTACTGGCCGAGCACGGCGGCCGCGTACCGCCCGGCGGCGGCGATCCAGTCCGCGAGGCGGGTCCGCAGCCGCGGGGTCTCCCAGGCCGGGTAGAGGGCGTAGCCGATCATCGCGAGCAGTCCGCCGACCAGGGTGAGGGCGACCCGGTCGGGCACGGTCTGGTCCCAGCGGACCCCGCCCATGCCGAGCAGGAAGACCACGTAGGCGGAGACGAAGACCTGCGAGACGGCGTACCCGGTGCGCATCAGGACGTACATCAGGCCCGCGCTCACCACGGCGAGGAGGCCGGACAGGTACATGCCGGGATGGGCGAGCTGCACGATGCCGGTGGCGACGGCCACGCCCACCAGCGTCCCGCCGAACCGGGCCACGGCGCGCGAGTAGGTCTGCGTGAAGTCCGGCCGCATGACCATCACGGAGGCCATCGGCGCCCAGTAGGCGTGCCCGAACGGCAGCGCGCGGCCGATCACCAGGCCCGCGCAGGCCACCGCGGTCACGCGCAGAGCGTGCCGCAGGATCGGGGAGCCCGGGCGCAGTTCGGCGCGCACGGCCCGCAGGACCACCGGCACCAGCCCCAGGAGGGTGGGCCGGAGCATCGACTCGCCGGGATCGGCGGTGCGCCCCGATCCGGGCTCGGCCGTCTCCAGTACGTCGTCCAGCAGGGCCGCGAGCCGGCGCGCGGCCCGCAGCGGCGCGCCGGACAGGAGGTCAGGCGTGTCGGGGGACTTCAGGACCGCCAGGGCCGGCGCGGGGAGGCGTACCGGACGCCCGTGCCGGATCGCCCGCGCGGCGGCGTCCAGCACCGCCGCGGCGGCGGCGAGCAGTTCGCGCACCACGTCCCGGCCCGGGCCCTCGGCGGGGGCCCCGACCGCCGGGTCGGCGAGCGAGGCCAGCACGGGCCGGACGCGCTCGGCGAGCCCGCGCGCGCCGTGCAGCTCGGCGGGGCGCCGGCGGGCCTGGCGCACGGTCACGGTGGCGGCGTCCCGGGCCCTCATCAGGGGCTGCGGGTCGAAGGGCGCGAGGGGGTCCTGGCGCAGGCGCCGCGCGTAGTCGGCCTCGGCGGCGAGCGCGTCGGCGAGGGCGTCGCGCTGGGCGCCCCAGCGGCGGACCGGGAACAGCACGATCAGCAGCGCCTGGACGACCCCGCCGGCGGCGATCATCGCGGCGTGGCCGGCGGCCTGCGGCACGGAGGTGGGCAGGGTGACGGTGACGAGCATGATCGCGACGTTGCCGGAGGCGATGATCCCGGCGGTGGGGCCGGCCGCCCACATCAGGCCCGCGAGGAAGGTCCAGACGGCGAGCAGGGCGAGGAAGAGCCCGATGTGCGAGGACCCGACGAGGTAGCCGACGAAGGTGGAGACGGCCAGGGTCAGTCCGGCGGCGAGGGCGAGGACGGGGCGCGGGCGCCAGCTCTTCTGGAAGGTGGCGATGGCCGCCATGAAGGCGCCGAAGGCGGAACTGGCCGCCGAGCCGGGTCCGAGCAGGGCAAGGCCGGCGGCGACGACGATGGCGAGGCCGGCGGTGGCGCGGAGCGCGACGAGCGGCTCCAGGCGGGTCCGCTCGACCGTCATGCCGACCCGGGCGGTGTCCTTCAGTGCCCGAAGCCAACTCATGGCGCCGAGCGTACCGTTTTGCCCCGGCGCGCCCTGATTCAACCCGTCCGGGGTGCGGCCCCGCCGTCAGGGGACAAACCCAGCCCCGCCGGCGTTTGAGGCGCGGGGTCTGGGGCGGAGCCCCAGCTGCCGCGGTAGCGGCGTACTCGTGCGGCCCCGGCTACCGCGGTAGCGGTGTGCGGCGGCCGCCGACGTGGGCGGCATCCGCCGCCGCCGTCCCGTCCTCCCACCCCGCGTGATCGCTCGCGCCCCGCAACCGCGTCGTCGTCGTCCGCGGGAACATCTCCTCCGCCCTCGACGTGACCGCCACGTCCCGCGCGACCAGCGCCGGCAGGCGGTCGGCCGTCCCGCTCACCGCGTGCTCCGCGTGCTCCGCCGTCTCCGCGAGCCGGCGCCCCAGCCGACTGGCGTACGCGAGCAGGAAGGACTGCCGGAAGGTCTTCGTCCGCTTGCGCCCGCCCGCGCGCTGCGCCGCCTCCGCGCGGGTCATCGCCGCCGTGCCCTGCACCAGCAGCGAGGTGTACAGCAGCTCCACCGCCTCCAGGTCGCTCTCGAAGCCCACCACCGTGGAGAACTCGAACCCGCTGTTCCACACCGCCCGGCAGCGGTTGGCGGTGGCCACCGCGTCGAGCAGCACCGCCTTGGCCTCCTCGTACGGCGGCTCCACGCCGATCCGGCAGGCCCCGGGCACCTGGGCCGGGCCCTTGCCGCCGGCGGCGAGCAGCGCCTCGTCCACGGTGTGCCGGGCCATCAGCTCCTGGGCCTTGGCGCTGAGCGCCTCCGCCTCCTCCGGGTAGGTGGTCGCCTCGGCCTTCGCGAGCAGCGCGCGGATCCGGCCGAGCATGCGCGGCTCGATGTGCGCGTGCTCGGCGAGCGCGTCCACCGGGTCGCCGGGCAGCGGGCCCACCGGCTCGATCGACGGCAGCCGGATCAGCAGCCGGAACACCTCCAGAACGGCGGTGGCCAGCGTGAACCGGTCCGTCCGCTCCCGCTGCGCGAGCCGCTCCGCGTACGAGCCGTCCTCGCCCCACCACACCTCGGCGTCGGTCCAGCGCTCCGGGAGCCGGGCGTAGCGGCGGGCCTCGGCGGCGATCACGTCCCCGGCGATCCGCAGGTGACGCTCCTCCAGGTCCCGGCGGACCAGCCGGAGCACGTCGGCCGGCTGCCAGCCCCGCTCCCACCCCTGCCGCGCGTACGCCTCCCCGCGCCCCAGCAGTTCCCGGCCGACCCCGGCCCACCGCTCGGTCTCGGCGGCCAGCAGGGACGCCCCGGTGTCCAGCCCGGTGTCGTCCTGGGCGTAGAGGGCGGCGGCGAAGGCTCGGTCGACGGTTTCGGCAAGGTCTCTCACACCTCCCAGCTTGGCATGTCCCCCTTCGCACCCCTTCCCGGCGGGGAGTCCGGGCGCGGAGCCCCCAGGCGCGGCGCGCGGGACTGTCAGACCCCGGTGGGACACTCGCACTCGTGAGCGAGAACGCCGGCCGCTGGGCCCTGGCCGAGGACGCCGACGGGCGATGGCACGCCACGCCCGTGCCCCCGGCCGCCGGCCCCCGGATCACCGTGCGCGACCCGGCGGACGCCATCCGGGCCGCGCCCCCCGCCACCCGCTGGGTCTGGCGGTCCACCGCGGCCGTGTACCCCCGCCTGCTCGCCGCCGGCGCCCGCGTCGAGCGGTGCCACGACGTCGAGGTGGCCGAGCTGCTGCTCCTCGGCCACGAGGGCCGCTTCGGCGAGCCCCGTTCGGCGGCCGCCGCCTGGGCCCGCCTCAGTAACGCCCCCGTACCGCCCGACCCGCGGCCGCGCGCCGCCGACCCCGGCGCCCAGGACTCCCTCTTCGACCCGCGGCCGGCCACCCACGTCACCCTCGACGCCCTGCTCGCCGTCCACGCCGACCAGGCGAAACGGCTCGACGCCACCGCCCACCCCGACCGCATGCGGCTGCTCACCGCCGCCGAGTCCGCGGCCTTCCTCATCGCCACCGAGATGAACCGCGCGGGCCTGCCCTGGCGGGCCGACGTCCACCGCGCCCTGCTGACCGAGCTGCTCGGCGAGCGGTACGCGGGCGGCGGGGAGCCCCGGCGCCTCGCCGAGCTGGCCGACACGATCTCCGCCGCCTTCGGCCGGCGCGTGCGCCCGGACCTGCCCGCCGACGTCGTCAAGGCCTTCGCCGAGGCCGGGATCAGGCTCACGTCCACCCGCCGCTGGACGATCCAGGAGCTGGACCATCCCGCCGTCGAGCCGCTCCTCGAGTACAAGAAGCTGTACCGGATCTACACCGCCCACGGCTGGAGCTGGCTCGCGGACTGGGTGCGCGACGGCCGTTTCCGCCCGGAGTTCATCCCCGGCGGCACCCTCACCGGCCGCTGGGTGACCAACGGCGGCGGGGCCCTGCAGATCCCCAAGGTGATCCGCCGGGCCGTCGTCGCCGATCCGGGCTGGCGGCTGGTGGTGGCCGACGCCGACCAGATGGAGCCCCGGGTGCTCGCGGCGATCTCCCGCGACCCCGCCTTCATGGAGGTGGCCGGCCGGCCGGAGGACCTCTACACCGCCGTCTCCCGCCAGGGCTTCTCCGGCGACCGCGACAAGGCCAAGATCGCCGTGCTGGGCGCCGTCTACGGGCAGACCTCCGGGGACGGCCTCAAGAACCTGGCCGCCCTGCGCCGCCGCTTCCCGCGGGCCGTGGCGTACGTGGACGACGCGGCCCGGGCCGGGGAGGAGGGCCGGCTCGTACGGACCTGGCTCGGCCGCACCTGCCCGCCGCCCGCCGAGGTCCCCGAGGAGGGCGAGGCCGGGATCCCCCAGGACCGGGAGGACTCCTGGACCCCGAGCTACGCCTCGACCAACACCCGGGCCCGCGGCCGGTTCACCCGCAACTTCGTGGTGCAGGGCAGCGCCGCCGACTGGGCCCTGCTGCTGCTCGCGGCCCTGCGGCAGACCCTGGCCGGGATGCGGGCCGAGCTGGTGTTCTTCCAGCACGACGAGGTGATCGTGCACTGCCCGGCCGAGGAGGCGGCGGCCGTCGCCGAGGCGATCCGCGCCGCCGGTGACCGGGCGGGCCGGATCGCCTTCGGCGACACCCCGGTCCGGTTCCCGTTCACCACGGCGGTCGTGGAGTGCTACGCCGACGCGAAGTAGGCGCCTGGCGGCGGCGGGAGGCGGCGGAGACGGCTGCGACGGCAGCAACGGCAGCAACGGCAGCAACGGCAGCAACGGCCTAGTCGCCGGGCCGGACCCACCCCGGCGCGAGCGCGATCTCCTGGAGCTGGGCCAGGGACAGCACGGGCGCCGCCCGGGTGGCCGTGCCGGACTGGTTGGCGGTGTTGAAGCCGGAGACGCGCACGCGCAGCCCGTCCTCGCGCAGGGTGTCCACGGACCATTCGACCACCCCCTTGCCCTTCTCGGCGGGGCCCTGCGTGATCCTCACCCGGGTGCCGTCGGGCAGCGTGGTGACCCCGGCGCCCGAGAACAGGGCGGTGAAGGCGGCCGTGTTGTCGGTCCACTGGACGCTGAGCTGCACCAGGGACTTGCCCTGGCCGTCGTCGAGCACGGCGTAGCCGTGGCCCTCCTGGCCGCCCTGGGAGAGGATCGCGATGCCGTACGGGGTCAGCAGGCTCTTCAGCGCCGCCTCGACCCGCCGTTCCCGCAGCGGGGCCGCGGGGTCCGCACCGCGGCCGGAGTCCGGCCCGGCGGGCACCTCCCGCCGGGCCGCCGGCAGGTCGTTCAGCGCCGGGTGCCACTTGTCCGAGGTGACCAGGGCCTTCAACTGGGCCGTGGTCAGCGGCGGGTCGGGCCGGCTGACCGGCGCGCCCTTCTCGGCCGGGGCGTTCCATTCGGACGCCTCGACCAGGTGGCCCCGCGGCGTCACGAGCACGGCCCGCCAGAGCTTGGTGGCCTCCCGCCGGTCCGGGTACTCGTAGCCCTGCCGGAGCAGCAGCCTGGACCCGTCGGCGAGCTGCTCGATCGTGCAGTCGTCGTACTCCTCGACGTTCTTGTCCCCGCACCGGGTCAGGTCGCGCGCGGTGCTCCCGTGCGGGTCCACCCGGGAGAGGGCCAGGCCGATGACCGCCTTGCCGTTGCCGTCGTCGTACACCCCGGACACGTACGGCGGCTCCTCGGTGCCGCGCGTCGTGGTGCCGGTCAGCGTCCCGCCGGGCAGCAGGTCCCGGAACACGGCCAGCAGCTGTTCGCCGGTGACCGCGCCGGTGCCGCCCCCGGGCAGCGCGGGTGCCCCGTCCGCCCCCGGACCGCCGCCCGACGACGCCGGCGGCCCGGCGATGAGCCCCGGGCGGGCGCCGCCGCTCCCCGAACCGCCCAACAGGCCGCCGGTGTAGGCGCCGGCCGTCCCGATCACGGCCAGGGCCAGCACCAAGCCGCCGGCCACGACGGCCCGGCGGCGTGCCACCAGGCGCCGGCCGCGCCGTTCGCCGGCGTCCACGAGGGCGTCCCGGTCGGCCGTGAAGCCGGCGCCCGCACGCCGGAGGGCTTCACCGAGTTCATCTTCGAGGGACATGAGGAACCAGACCTTCCGGTTTTGAAGGAGGGGGTGGGGCCACGAGACGGACCGGCCGCGCGCGCTCAGAGATCGGCGAACTCGGTGAGGCTGCCGCCCAGTTGGTCGCGCAGCCGGGCGAGCGCCCGCGTGGTCCGGGTACGGACCGCCGCCGAGCTGGAGTTCATCGCATCGGCGGTCTCCTCGACGCTGCGGTCCTCCCAGAACCGCAGCACCAGCACCGCCCGGTCCTTCGGCGCCAGCCGCCCCAGCGCCTCCAGCAGCGTCAGCCGCAGCGCCGGATCGGCGCCGCCGCCGGCCGGCGCCGCGCCCGGTTCGGGGAACTCCCCGACCGGGCGCTCACCTGCCGACCGGCGGCGCTGGTGCGTCAGGAAGGCCCGCACCAGCACCGTCTGCGCGTACGCCGGCGGATTGTCGATGCGCGAGATCCGCCCCCAGAGCAGGTACATCCGCCCCAGGGTCTCCTGCACCAGGTCCTCCGCGAGATGGGTGTCCCCGCTCGTCAGCAGACAGGCCGACCGGTACAGATGACCGGACCGTCCTGCCGCGAACTCCCGGAACCCGTCCCTGCGCCCCTGCCCCATCCACTCCCCCTCCCGCCCGTCTCACCCCCATGACGCGACGGGGGTGCGGACAATGTTTCAGCCCAGTTCGTGGAAGTAGACGTGGAAGCCCTCGCGGACGAAGCCCTCCGCCTCGTACAGCCCCTGCGCGACCGTGTTGTCGTACGCCGTCTCCAGCTGCACCCCGCACACCCCGGCCTCGCGCGCCCGGCGCAGCACCTCGCGCAGCAGGGCCCGGCCCGCGCCGGTGCGGCGGCCGGAGGGGGCGACGTACAGGTCGCCCAGGATCCAGACGGGCCGCATGGAGAGCGACGAGAAGGTCCGGTAGACCTGGGCGAACCCCACCGTCCCGGCGCCGGGGACGTCGGCGAGCAGGACGGTCGACTCGTCCTTCGCGAGGCGCTCCGCCAGGAAGGCCTGCGGTCGCTCCGCGTCCTTCACGTCGACCTCGTAGAACTCCAGGTAGCCGCGGAACAGCTCCGCCGCCACCTCCAGGTCCCCCTCGCCCGCGGTGCGCACCGCGACGCCCGCCCGTGCTGCCTGGCCGTTCGTGCCTGTCATACGTCTCTCCCTGGATCGGACTGCCGCGCGCCGGGACCATTGTGCGGGCAGGACGGGACGCGGGGGCAGGCCGAGGAGCGCGCGGTCAGCGGCCGGTCAGTGGCCGGTCGGTGGCCGGTCAGTGGCCGGTGACGGACTGGGCGGGCAGCGAGAACACGTGCTCGGGGGTGACGACCTTCGTGATCGCCTCGCCGAACAGCGTGCTGGGCTCGGAGCCCTGGTGGGCGATGTCCGTGTTGAGCAGCACCACCATCGTGGCCCCCGCCTGCGGCAGGTACACCACCAGCGTCCCGTAGCCGGGCAGGGAGCCGTTGTGCCCGATCCAGCCCTCGACGTTGAAGATGCCCAGGCCGTAGCCCGCGCCCGGGAGCGCCGGGTCCACCTTCAGCCGCTCGGCCTGGGTGGCGGGGGTCAGCAGGGTGCCGGTGGCCAGGGTCTTGGCCCAACTCCGCATGTCGGCGAGGTCGGAGATCATCGCCCCGGCCGCCCAGCCCCAGGAGGGGTTCCAGTTCGTGGCGTCCTCGGTCTTCCCGGAGGCCGTCTGGTCCGTGTAGCCGTGGGCGTGCGGACTGGGGAACTCCGCGCCGGTCGGGAACAGCGTGTGCTTCAGCCCGGCCGCCGCGACGACCTCGCGGTTGACGTAGTCCTCGAGCTTCTGCCCGGTCACCTTCTCCACGACCAGCCCGAGCAGGATCAGATTGGTGTTGCAGTAGAGGAAGTCCGCGCCCGGCTCGAAGAGCACGGGGTGCTTGAAGGCGTACCCGAGCAGCTCCTGCGGGGTGAACACCCGCTGGGGGTCGCTGGTCAGGGCCTTGTAGAAGTCTTCGTCCGCGGAGTAGTTGAACAGCCCGCTCCGCATGCCGGCCAGCTCGCGCAGGGTGATCCGGTCGCCGTTCGGGACCCCGTCCACGTACTGGCCGATCGGGTCGTCGAGCGCGGCCCTGCCCTCGTCGACCAGCTGGAGCAGGGCGGTCACGGTGAACGTCTTGGTCACGCTGCCGATCCGCATGTACAGGTCGGTGGCCATCGGCGCGTCCGTCGCCTTGTCCGAGATGCCGAAGGCCCGTACGTACTCGCCCTTGCCCGGCGCCGACAGGGCCACCATCACCCCGGGCACGTTCGCGTCGGCCATGGCCTTCTTGACGGCCGCGTCCAGCCGCGCGGCCACGGCCGGGGTCAGCACCGGGAAGTCCTCGACGGCGGGCGCCGCCGCCACCGCCCGGGCCGGGGAAGGCGCCGCCGCGTCTCCCGCGTATCCGGCTCCCGCGCCCAGGGGCGCCACCACGAGCACCACCGCGGCCGCTCCCACCGCCGCACTGCGCCACCGTGTCACCATGGCCGGCCTCCCGCCACGCGAAGCGAAGCCCCCCACCCTTCCCAACGTAGCCCGGCGCCCTGTCCCGGGCGACCGGGGCGGCCTGGCCGGAACCGGCCGAAGTAGTCTAAAAATCTATTCTAGAAAGGCCTCCGTACCGGCCACACTCGTGCCATGAACCAGACACCGGCCGGCTTCGGGCCGCCACCCGAACCGTTCGAGCCGCGGCCCAGCGGCACCGGTGCCGGTCCTTCCGCCCCTGGCGGCCCGGTCCGTCCGGCCCCTCCGGCCGGCCCTGCCGGTCCCTTCGGTCCCACCGGCCCCTTCGGTCCCACCGGTCCCACCGGTCCGCGCGGCCCGTTCCGGGGCCGGACCGCGGTCGTCCTGACGGCGCTGGTCTGCATCCTGCTCGTCATCGGCGGCGGAGCGTACCTCACGTTCGGCGGCGACCGGGGCAAGGACCCCGAGGCCGCCGGGGATCCGGCCAAGCCCACCGGTTCCCCCTCCGTCGACCAGGGCGACGGCAAGGGCCCCGGTGTCGGCCCCGACACCTACGACCCCAATGCCGGCATCCAGCCCGGCGAGTCCCGGGTGTGGCTGCGGGACAACCAGACCGAGCTCGCCGGGTCGGGGGCCGTGCAGTTCGGCCCGTGGCGGGTGGGCGACGTCGTGGTCAAGGCGATGTACAAGGAGGTCACCGGCTATGCGGTGGCCGACGGCCAGGAGAAGTGGAAGCTCCCCCTCCAGACCCCGCTGTGCGGAGTCCCGCGCGCCCCCTCCGCCACCGGCAAGCTCGTCGTGGCCGTGAAGGAGACCGACTCGACGACCTCGCACTGCAACCAGCTCCAGCAGATCGACCTCACCACGGGCACGGCGGGCTGGAAGGTCCCGGTACCGCAGGAGACCCGCTACGACACGGCGCTGGAATACGAGCTGGCCATCGCCGGCGACACCGTGGCCGTCGCCAGGTCGGCGGTCATGAGCGGCTTCTCGGTCACCGACGGCAGGAAGCTCTTCGGTACGTCGAACACCAACGGCTGCACCCCCAACGCCTTCGCCGGGGGCTCCAAACTGATCAGCCTCCGCTACTGCTTCCCGCCGAAGGGGCCGACCTCGGACTCGCAGGCGATGGTCGAGGAGCTGGATCCGGCCACCGGCGGCTCCAAGTGGAGCCACACGTACGACAAGGGCTGGAACATGGGCCGGGTGCTGTCCGTGGACCCGCTGGTGGTCACGGCGTACAACAAGGAAAAGAAGACCTGGAACATCACGGCGTTCACGCCCGACGGCAAGGTCCGCTCGCAGAGCGAGGCCGCCTTCGGGGTCACCGGCCGGTGCAACGGCTGGGGCAACTCGACCGGCTTCCAGGAGTGCTACGCCGCCGTGGCCGACGCCGACACGCTCTACATCGGCGCGGGCAAGCCCGGCAAGGAGCTCGGCATCGAGGACACCCTCAAGGTCGTCGCCGTCGACCTGAACACCGGCAAGGAGAAGTGGAGCACGGCCGAGCAGCCCAAGGGCCGCACCATGTGGCCGCTCGCCGTCGAGGACGGCAGGGTCGTCGTCTACGTGGCGCCCGGCAGCGGCGCGTCCGGTTCGGTCGTCTCCCTCTCCCCGGCCGACGGCTCGGCCCAGCCGCTCCTGCAGAGCCCGGCGGTGGCCGCGGGGGCCGAGGGCGTCTTCTACGACCACGGGGTCCGCATCGCCTGGGCGGGGGGACGGCTGTTCCTGCTCAACGGCAGGGTGGTCAGCCCGGAGCCCAAGGCCGCGAGCCGCGCGATCCTCTCCTTCGGCAAGTAGCCGAACGGGCACAGGCACACGGGCAAACGGGCAAACGGGCAAAATAGGGGGACACGTGCAGAACCCGTACCAGCAGGACGGCTTCGGCCCGCCGGAATGGCCGCCGCCGCAGTACCGGCCGCCGCAGCCGCCACCACAGCAGCCACAGCCGGTGCCGCAGCCGCGGCCGCGTCAGGTACGGCAGCGGACCGTCGTCGGCATCTGCGTGCTGACCGTGGTGGCGGTCGCGGCCGCCGTCACCGCCATCGTGTACGTCCGGAACGGCGACGAGGGCGGTGCCGCGCCGGCCGACCCGACGAAGCCGCTCATCGCGGGCTGGAAGACCGTGGTCAACCCCCAGCACGGCACCGCCTTCGACGTCCCGCCGGACTGGGAGGTCGCCGCGCCCACCGTCTTCAGCGGCTACACCGACCGCAAGGACCCCGACAAGGTCCTCATCGGGCACACGGCGCCCGCCTTCTACAAGTCCCAGTGGTGCAGCATCGACGCGAGCGGCGACGGCCGGATCGACGACGTGAAGCTCGCCTCCTCCGGGACCAAGGGCGCCGAAGGGGCCAAGGACACCGCCGAGGTCGCCGAGAAGAGCGCGCCGACCTGGGTCTACGCCGCCCACACCCAGCCCGACAAATCCCTCGTGACCTGGGACAAGCCGGTGGAGTACCGCACGAAGGCCGGCGTCAAGGGCACGTACGTCAAGGCCCGCTCCGCGGGCGCCCCGCAGCCCAACCGCTGCGCCGGCGACGGTCAGGCGGTGGTCTTCGGCTTCCAGAACTCCAAGGGCGGCTTCGTCGCGTGGGACTTCCACGGCCGCACGGGCGTGCCCGGCGCCGTCCGCGACGACCTGATCATGCGCATCATGAGCACCGTCCGCCTCGCCGGCGATCCCAAGGAGCCCGAGCCCGTCGCTCCCTGACCGCCGCGGCCGTTCGCCCTCGACCGTTCGCCCTCGACCGCTCGCTCCCCGGTCCCGATGTGCCGGATTCGGATGCATGCTCTATGTTGCAGGGGCAAAACACGGGGGACTTCGTATGGCGCACGCGCAGCGGCCGCGCCCCGGAGCGGTGGTTGGCGCTCGACGAGCCGAGACTGAGGCAACGGACGACGGATGGCACGGGACTACGACAGCCAGCTTCTGGAATCGGTGGCGGTACGCCGCCGCAGGATGAGGGACGCCCTGCTGTTCGGCGCGCAGCGTGCACGGCGCACTGCGGACGAGCGGCTCGGGAAGCTCTTCGCGGGCATCGCCATCGCGGCCGTCCTGTGCGCGGGCTGCGTCGGCTGGTCCTTCATCCAGCACACGCTCGCGAAGCAGAAGGCCGAGCAGCAGCAGAAGCAGCAACAGCAACAGCAGGGCCAGGTGCAGCCGCTGGGACAGCCGTCGGCCGCGCAGCCGTCCGGACCGGCCGGCGCGCCGGCGGCCCCGTCCCCGTCGAAGTCGGCGAAGCCGTCGAAGCCTCCGAAGACGACGCAGCCCACACCCTCGGCCCCGGCCAAGTCGCCCAAGCCGACGCAGTCGTAGGGGCCGGCACGGCCGTAGTCGTAGAGGAAGAAGCAGAGGCTCGTGCGGATCCGGGAGAGTTCACAGTCCGGCAGCAGCGCCTTGTCCCCCTTGGCCCGAAAGGTCGCAATCCCGCGATGATAGGTTCCCGTAAGTGGTGAGCACAGCAACGACTTCCCGGGCACAACTGAGCCGGGTGACCCTGGTCGGCGAGCGGCGCCGGGCCGATGTGGTCCTGCCCTCCGACACTCCGATCGGGCAGCTGCTGCCGGACATATTGCAGCTGCTCGACGACCGGGCCGCGACCCGCCCGCTGACCCGTCAGCTGATCACGTCGGACGGCTCCGCGCTGCCGCACGAGAGCACGCTCGCGTCGGCCGGGATAGCCGACGGCGCCGTCCTGCGGCTCGTCAGGAGCCACTCCGCGCCGCCCGCCCCCGTGGTCCACGACGTCACCGACCTGGTGTCCGACGACCTCGACCTGCAGGCCTGGCGCTGGCGTCCCGCCGCCCGGCGGGGCAGCGCGGGCGTGGCGACCGTCGCCCTCACGGTGACCGCCGCACTGCTCGCCCGCCGCGAGTTCGGACTCGAATCGCTGGCCGGCGCGCTGACCGCCGTCACGCTCGTCCTGATGGCGGCCGGCGCCCTCGTCTCCCGGATCGGGCAGGGCAACCGCGGCCTGGCCACGGCTCTCCTGCTCGCCTCCGGCGGGCTGGGCCTGCTCACCGCGTGGACCGCCGCGGACGCCTACCACTGGTCGGGCAGCGCACGGCTCGCCGCCGTCGCGGGCGCGCTCGTCCTGACCCTGCTGCTGCTCGGCTACTTCTCGCCGCTCGGCCGCGGCGGGCTCTTCGGCGCCGTGGCCACCGCGGTGATCACCGCCCTGTGGGAGGCCGTCGCCGCCCTCCAGGGCGACCCGGCCCGGCTCGGCGCGGTCATGGCCCTCGTCTCCGTGGTGCTGCTCGGCCTGCTGCCGCGGCTCGCCCTGATGGCCTCGGGGCTCACCGCGCTCGACGACCGCCGCTCGGGCGGGGCCTCCGTCAGCCGCCACGAGGTGGGCAACGCGCTCGCCGCCACGCACCGCGGGCTGGCCCTCGCGACGATCGCCACCGCGATCTCGGCGGCGGCCGCCGGCTGGCTGCTGACGCTGGCCGACGAGCCGTCCGTGTGGACGGTGGCACTGCCCGCGCTCGTCGCCGTGGTGCTCCTGTCGAGGGCGCGGGCCTTCCCGCTGGTCGCCGAGGTCGTGGCGCTGATCGCCGCCGCGGTGCTGCTCGTCGTACGCCTCGTGATGCTGTGGACCGAGCACGGCGGGGGCGCCGGACCGCTCGCCGTCCTGGGTCTGGCGGGGCTGCTGCCCCTGCTCGTCCTCGCGGTGCAGCCGCCCGAGCACGTGCAGGTCCGGCTGCGGCGCACGGCCGACCTCGTCGAATCGGTGGGCATGGTGGGGCTCTTCCCGCTCGCCGTCGGGGTGTTCGGCGTGTACGGGCAGCTGCTCAACAAGTTCTGAGGAAGAGGGCAGGCGCAGACATGCGACACGGAGACAACTGGCAGGGCGACGTCCTGCGCGACCTCAGGGGCGGAGCGCAGCCTCCCGCACAGGGCCCCGGCGGCCCCCAGCAGCCGACGCCGGGCGCGGGCGGCCCGCAGCACCCGGGTCAGGGCGGCGCGCAGCACCCGGGTCAGGGCGGCCCGCTGCACCCGGGTCAGGGCGGCGCGCAGCACCCGGGTCAGGGCGGCGCGCAGCACCCGGGTCAGGGCGGCGCGCAGCACCCGGGTCAGGGCGGCGCGCAGCACCCGGCGCCGGGCCCCGGCGGCCCGCAGTATCCGGCGCCCGGTCCCGCCCCGCAGGCCCCCGCCCCCGGCGCCCCGGACCCCGCGTACGGATACCCGCCGCAGGGCCCGGCCGGAGCGCCGGCGGCCCAGCCCCCCGGCGCACCCCACTCCGCGCCCCACTCCGCGCCCCAGGGCCACCCGGCGCCGCAGGCCCCGCCGCAGCCCGCGTACGCCTCCGCGGGACACCGGCAGGGGGCCCCGGCCCCCGAGTCCCGGCCCGCCGTGGACCGGAACCTCGCCGGTGCGGGCCGCAAGCCCAGGCGCGGTGAGCCCTTCGCGGCCCGCGCCCTGCGCGCCGTACGCAGAACCGTTTCCTCCTCCGCCGCCCGCGAAGTGGCCGAGGCCACCCGCGCCGCCGAGCTGCTCCAGCAGCCCGTGACCACCGGCCGGCAGATCGCCGTCACCTCCATCCGCGGCGGCGCCGGCAAGTCCACGGTCGCCGCCCTGCTCGGCACCACATACGCGCACTACCGGCAGGACCCCGTCCTCTTCGTCGAGGCCGACCCCGCCCTGGGCTCGCTGCCGATCCGCCTCGGCGCCGAGACCCTGCGCTGGACCACCGGCGACGTCGCGGACATCGTCGAACCCCAGATGTCGCTGCTCGACGTCACCGGCTATCTCGTACAGCTCCGCGACAACGCCTGGCTGCTGCCCGGCAGCCAGGGCCAGATCGGCGCGATGCTCGACACCCGGGCCTACGAGCGGGCCATGGTCGCGCTGCGCCGCTACTTCGGCGTGACCGTCGTCGACTGCGAGACCCTGCCCGCCGAGGTGGCCCGCGTCGCGCTCTCCGCCTCCCAGGCCCGCGTCCTGGCGGCGCCCGCCACCCTGGACGGCGTCACCAGCACGTACGCGGTCCTCCAGTGGATGCAGGGCCTGCCCCCGCACGTCATGGCGAGCACGGTCGTCGTGCTCACCGAGCAGGCGCCGCACTCCGGCATCGACCTCGCCGAGGCCGCCCGCACCATCCAGGCCGCCGGGCCGAGCGTCCACGTCCTGCCGTACGACCGCCACCTGGCCGACGGCGGCCGGATCCGTACCGAACTGCTCGCCCACTCGACCAGGCAGACCGCCGCCCGGCTCGCCGCGGACGTCTTCCAGCTCTCCCAGAAGCGCCACTGACGATGAGTACCCGACTGATCCACCGCCCGGCGCGGACCATCCGGCCCCCGGCCGCCCCCGCCGCACGCACCATCGAGGCCCCGCCCAACCTCCCCGAGGGGAAGGCCGGCAACATCGCGATGTCGCTGCTGCCCGTGGCCGGGGTCATGTCGTCCGTCGTGATGATGACGGTCGTGCGCAACAGCCAGTTCGCCGCGCTCGGCGCGCTGATCCTCGTCGTCACCATCATCGGCTCCCTCACCCTCGTCTTCTCGCAGCGCGGCAAGGCCCAGCGCACCCGCCGCACCCAGCGCGAGGCCTACCTCGCCTACCTGGAGGACCTGCGCGAGGAACTCGCCGGCGAGGAGCGCGAACGCGGCGAGCACGCCGACGTGCTCAACCCGCCGCCGCACGCCCTGTACGACATCGTCCGCGACCCGGCCCGGCTGTGGGAGCGCCGCCGCGTCGACGGCGACTTCCTGCGCGTGCGCGTCGGCACCGGCGAGATGCCCGTACGCGACCTGCAGATCGGCCAGCAGGGATCGACCGTCCTGACCCCGCCCGACCAGTTCATGCTCAACGAGGCGTCGGCGCTGACGACCCGCTTCCGCAACGGCACCGAACTCCCCCTCACCGTCCCCCTCGACCGCGTCGGCAACATCAGCGTCATCGGCCCCCGCGAGGACTGCCTGCGCGTCGCCCGCGCCCTGCTGGTCCAGACGGCCGCCCTGCACGCCCCCGACGACGTCGCGATCGCGCTCGCCGTCCCCGGCGACCGGCTCGACGACTGGGAGTGGGCCAAGTGGATGCCGCACCTCCTGGACACCGAGCAGCTCGACGGCCCCGTCGCCGCCCGCCGCATCGCCCCCTCCCCGGCCCAGCTCGCCCGGCAGGTCGGCCCCGAGCTGCGCCGCCGCGCCTCCTACGCCGCCGAGGTGCGCCGCGGACTGTCCGGCAAGGACGCCCTGGCCATGACCTCCCGGCTGCTCGTCGTGACCGACGGACACGGTGAGGACGCCGTCGAACTGCCCCGCCCCGATGACGCGGTCGGCCTGCGCGAGATGGGCGTCACCGTCCTCCACCTGCTCGAACAGCGGGTCCAGGAGCCGGGACACGTCGGCGTACGGATCACCGTCGAAGACGACCGGATCCTCATCGAGGACCTCCGCCAGGACGAGTCCATCAGCGCCCACGGCACCGTCGACGAGGTCGGCATCCCCTTCGCCGAGGGCCTCGCCCGCATGCTCGCCCCGCTGCGCCTGTCCGCCGAATCCCTCATCGACGCCCCGCTGTCCGGCCCGGTCGACTTCGCCGACCTGCTCGGCATCGACGACGTGGCCCGCCTCGACCTGCCCAGCCTGTGGGCCCCGCGCGGCGAACGCGCCTTCCTGCGCGTGCCCATCGGTATCAGCGACTCCCGCGAGCCCGTCCTGCTGGACCTGAAGGAATCCTCCGAACTGGGCATGGGCCCGCACGGCCTGTGCGTCGGCGCCACCGGTTCCGGCAAGTCCGAACTGCTGCGCACCCTCGTCCTCGCCCTGGTGGCCACCCACCCGCCGGAGGACCTCGCCCTGGTCCTCGTCGACTACAAGGGCGGCGCCACCTTCGCACCGTTCGCGGACCTGCCGCACGTCGCCGGAGTCATCACCAACCTGGAGAACCAGGCCGGCCTCGTCGAACGCGTCCACGCCTCGCTCGCCGGCGAGGTCAAGCGCCGCCAGCAGGTCCTCAAGGACGCCGGCAACGTCGCCGACATCGGCGACTACGCCGCGCTGCGCGCCGAACGCCGGCCCGACCTGGACCCGCTGCCGCACCTGTTCGTCGTCATCGACGAGTTCGGTGAACTGCTCACCGCCAAGCCCGACTTCATCGACCTGTTCCTGTCCATCGGCCGCATCGGGCGCTCCATCGGCGTGCACCTGCTGCTGTCCAGCCAGCGCATCGAGGGCGGCAAGCTCAAGGGCCTGGACACGTACCTCTCCTACCGGCTGGGCCTGCGCACCTTCTCCGCCGACGAGTCCCGCACGGTCCTGGACACCACCGACGCCTTCCACCTGCCTCCGCTGCCCGGCTTCGGCTACCTCAAGGTCGACACCAGCCACTACGAGCGGTTCAAGGCCAGCTACGTCTCCGGCGCCTACCGGGGCCCCGTACAGCGCGCCGAAGACGAGGACACCGGCCCCCTCGCCCTGGAGTACGAAGCCTTCAACACCCTGTCCAAGCCGGAGAGCACCGGCGCCCCGGAGCCCTCCGCCCGCCGCCGCGAGACCGGGCCCACCGAGATGGGCGTCATCGTCGACCAGCTGCGGGGCGCCGCCGGACCGGTGCGCCGCATCTGGCTGCCCCCGCTGCCCGAGGCGATCTCCCTGGACGCGGTCGCCGGCCCCCTCGACGTGGGCGCGCGCGGCATGCAGCTCGCCAAGCGCCGCGGGCGGCTGTCGGTCCCGCTCGGCCTGCTCGACGACCCGACCAGGCAGTGGCAGGGCGAGTGGTACCTCGACCTGACCGTCGCGGGCGGCCACGCGGCCGTCATCGGCGGCCCGCAGTCCGGCAAGACCACCCTGCTGCGCACCCTGGTCCTCTCGCTCGCGCTGACCCACACCCCGCAGGAGGTCGGCGTCTACGGCCTCGACCTGGTCGGCGGCGGCCTCCAGGCCCTGTCGGGCCTGCCGCACGTCGGCGGGATCGCGGGACGCGCCGACCGCGAGCGCGCGGCCCGTACCGTCGAAGAGGTGCGCACGATGCTCGCCCTGCGCGAGGACGTGTTCCGCGAGCACAACATCGACTCCGTGGAGCAGCTGCGCACCCTGCACGCGGCCGGCCGGCTGCCCCAGCTGGCCTCCGCCGAGATCGTCCTGGTCATCGACGGGTTCGGCGCGCTGCGCGACGACTTCGAGGAGCTGGACGACGCCGTCGTCGACATCCTCAAGCGCGGCGGCGGCTACGGCATCCACGTCGTCGCCGGCATGCTCCGCTGGAACGACGTGCGCATCGCCACCCAGTCGAACTTCGGCACCCGCGTGGAGCTGCGCCTCAACGACCCCAGCGAGTCCAGCATCGAGCGCAAGCTCGCCGAGACCCTCTCGCCCGACGAGCCCGGCCGCGTCCTCACCGACGGCAAGCTCTTCGCGCAGGTGGCACTGCCCCGTACGGACGGCCTGCGCGAGACGGGCGAGCTGGGCGCGGTGCTGGAGCGCACCGCCCGTACGATCCGCGCCACCTGGAGCGGCGAGGCCGCCCAGCCGGTACGGGTGCTGCCGCACCTGCTGGAGCCGCACCTGCTGCCGGGCCCGGTCGCCGAACCGAAGCGGGTCCCGATCGGCCTCGACCAGAGCGCGCTGGCGCCCGTACTGCTGGACCTGTTCCGGCACGACCAGCACCTGCTGGTCATGGGCGACAGCGAATGCGGCAAGACGAACCTGCTGAAGACGATCGCCGGCGGCCTCATCGAGCGCTACGGCGAGGACGAGCTGGTCTTCGCCGTCATGGACCCGCGGCGCAGCCTGCGCGGCGCCGTCCCTGAGGAGTTCAACGGCGGCTACGCCTACAACGCCAAGATGTGCGCCGGGCTGGCCGCGGGCATCGCCACCGAGCTGGAACGGCGGCTGCCCGACGACAGCGCCCCGCTGGAGGACCTGGAGCCGGGCAGCTGGGGCGGCGGACCGCGGATCGTGGTCCTCGTCGACGACTACGACGTGCTCACCACCGCGGGGCAGTCGCCGCTCGCGCCGTTCGTTCCGTACATCCCCTCGGCGGTCGACATCGGCCTGCACTTCGTCCTGACGCGCCGCGTCGCGGGCGCCTCGCGCGGCATGTACGAGCCGCTGGTGCAGGGCCTGCGCGAATCGGGGGCCTCGGCGGTCGTCATGGCGGGCGACCGCAGCGAGGGCCAGCTGTTCCCGGGGGTGTACGCCTCCCAGCAGCCCGCCGGCCGCGGTGTGCTGATCCGCAGGGGCCAGTCCAACCGCCTGATCCAGACCGTGTTCACGCCCGAATAGCCCTCTGTCCCGCCCCGCCCCGCCCCTCCCCTCCCCGCCCCCGCCCGCCCGCCCGCCACCTGCCTGAAACCGGACTGCGAAGGACCGTACGACCCCATGACCAAGGACGTCATAGCCCTCACCCCGAAGATGCCCGAACCGTGGGCGGTGCTCGCCGGCCTCCTCTCCGGAGGCCCGGACAAGCTGGTGGACACCACGGGCGAGGGGGCGGTCGTCCAGCTCTGCGACGAGCAGGGACGGCCGCTGGTCTCGGTCGAGGCGCCGCTGCTGGTCCAGGTCGAGGGGGAGGCCGAACGGCTGCTCGGAGCCACCCCGCCGCGCGTTCCGTTCTGGTGGACGGAGGCCCGCGCCACCACCGGCGTCCCCGACGCCGAGCGCCTCGCGGGCACCTTCGCGGCCCGCCTGACCACCCTCGCGGGGGGCACCGCCTGGCCGCCGGAGGCGGCGCGCTCGCTGGGCGTGGTGCGGACCGACGGGGTCAGCGTGGCGCCCACGCCCGCCGCGGCGCAGCCCGCCGTCGACGTGCTGACCCCCAACGTGGCCGTGGTCATCATGGACCGCCCGGTCGTCGCCATGACGGCCTGGCTCTCCGACGCCTTCCGGGCCGCCGCGGCCGCCGAGCGGGGCCTCCAGATCGTCACCCCGCCCGGCACCGTGCTGTCCCCGGCGATGTTGGCCAACATGCCGGAATGGCCCTCGCGGTGGGTCGTACAGGACGAGCGCGAGGGCTACTACGACGGGCTCTCGGGCGCCGTGCTGCGCTGGCAGGAGGGCATGTTCGCCACCGTGGTGTCCGAGGACGCCACCGAGGACGACCCGCGGACGCCCGTCGCCGCCTCGTACCAGGAGGTCGCGGAGACGGCCGAGCGACAGCTCGCCCTCACCTACCGCACCATCCACCCCGCGGACGACCGCCTCGTCCTCGGCGGCTCCCTGGAGACGGTGTGGCGCGAGCTGACCGGCGAGCCCCCGGCGGGCTGGGGCACGGCCGAACCGGCCAACCTGCCCTGGTCCCCGGGCCGGCTCACCGACGTGGCGTTCGCCCGGGCCCCCGAGCCGACCTGGTTCGTGGTCGTCGGCAGCCCCGAGCGGCCCGGCCTCGCCACCGTGCGGATCAGCCGTACGAAGGCGGGCGTCGAGGAGACCGTGACGCTGGCGCTCGGCTACGGAGCGGGCGAGGAGCCCCCGCTGGACGCCCTGCCCCGCACCGCGGAGGCCCTCGCCACCCGCCACCACCTCCAGTCGATGCTCGTACAGCTCCGCAAAGCGCGCCGCGACCTGCTGGTGCCGCCGCGCTTCGAGGGGCCGGGCGTACCGCTGGCCTTCGTCCTGGGCTCGGAGGAGGTCCGGGCGATGCCCGACGACCGCGCCCGCCGCACCCCGCTGGCCGAACAGCCCGTGCGGCTGGGACCCAAGACCCGCCCGGCGTACTACTACCCGCTGCCGGGGGACCCGTCGGACCTGTCGGGGTGGGCCGTCTTCGAGCGGCTGATGGGCCATCTGAAGGGCTCGTGAAGACCTCTGGCGGGTTTGTCATGGGTGCGTCACAACCAGCTCGTTGCTGGTTGCAGGAGCGATGTGGCTCAATAACACTGGACATGTTTACGGTCGTTCGGATGTACGGGGGTGTGGGATGAAGTTCGACATGGGGACGCAGGTTCTGACGAATCTGATGTCGGGGTCGCGGAACTCGAATACGGATCTGGGTTCGCTGATCAAGCAGCTGGTGGCGGCGGCGCAGCCGTTGGAGGGCAAGTTCCAGGGTCAGGGCAAGGCGGCGTTCGATTCGTTCAAGCTGCGTGCCGATGACATCGCGAAGGAGCTGAACGCTTCGCTGGCGGCGATCCTGGGCGGTCAGTCGGGGATGGAGCAGGCGTTCGGGTCGGGTGACACGGAGCAGGGTGAGAACGCGCGTCAGCAGCAGGGAGCGGCGAACTTCGACGGGGCTCGTTTCCGGGGCCGCTAGGGCTGCCTGCCTGCCTGTCCGTTCTTCTTCTTCTTCTGATTCTGATGGTTGTTCTTCGCGGGGAGTGTGGTTGTGGTGGCTGGTGGGACGGATCGTCGTGCGTATGACGTGGGTGCCTCG
>NZ_JBHXNP010000104.1:0-34693 GCF_042719495.1 Streptomyces sp. NPDC058525 | reverse complement strand
TGCGCCTGGGCTTGGTCGTGGCTGGTCGAGCCTGGGTCGGTGCGGCTCAAGAACCGGGGGGGGGGGGGCGGGCCCCGCCCGCCCCCCCCCGCCCTCCACTCCCCCGAAATCCGCGCCCGGGCGTCAGCCCTTGACGCAGATGACCTGCTTGATCTTGGCCACGACCTGCACCAGATCGGTCTGCTGGTCGATGACCTGCTCGATCGACTTGTACGCGCCCGGGATCTCGTCCACGACACCCGAGTCCTTGCGGCACTCGACGCCCTTGGTCTGCTCCGCCAGGTCCCGCGCCGAGAACTTCTTCTTCGCCGCCGTCCGGCTCATCTTCCGGCCCGCGCCGTGCGAGGCCGAGTTGAAGGACTTCTCGTTGCCGAGGCCCTTCACGATGTACGAGCCCGTGCCCATGGAGCCCGGGATGATCCCGTAGTCACCGCTGCCGGCGCGGATCGCGCCCTTGCGGGTGACCAGCAGGTCCATGCCGTCGTACCGCTCCTCCGCCACGTAGTTGTGGTGGCAGCTGATCTCCCGGTCGAAGGAGACCTTCGCCTTCCGGAACTCCTTGCGGATGACCTCCTTGAACAGGCTCATCATGGCCGCGCGGTTGTACTTCGCGTACTCCTGAGCCCAGAAGAGGTCGTTGCGGTACGCCGCCATCTCGGGGGTCGCCGCCAGGAACACCGCCAGGTCGCGGTCGACCAGGCCCTGGTTGTGGTCCAGGCCGCGGGCCACGTTGATGTGGAAGTCCGCCAGCTCGTTGCCGATGTTCCGGGAGCCGGAGTGCAGCATCAGCCAGACCGAACCCGACTCGTCCAGACAGAATTCGATGAAGTGGTTGCCGCCCCCGAGCGTTCCGATCTGCTTCGTGGCACGTTCCCGACGGAACTTGACCGCATCCGTGATGTAGTCGAAGCGCTTCCAGAGGTCCTCGTACCCGTCGGCCGAGAAGCCGTACAGCCGCGACGGGTCCACGGCCTCCTTGTGCAGCCCCGTGCCCACCGGAATCGCCTGCTCGATCCGCGACCTCAGCTTCGACAGATCCCCCGGCAGGTCGTTCGCCGTCAGGGAGGTCTTCACCGCCGACATGCCGCAGCCGATGTCCACCCCCACCGCCGCCGGGCAGACCGCGTCCTTCATCGCGATCACCGATCCGACCGTGGCGCCCTTGCCGTAGTGGACGTCCGGCATGACGGCCAGGCCCTTGATCCACGGGAGGGTGGCCACGTTGCGCAGCTGCTGCATCGCGTGGTCCTCGACCGACGCCGGGTCCGTCCACATCCGGATCGGGACTTTCGCCCCAGGTACCTCTACATACGACATATGGAATCAATCCCCCGAAAACCACGGAAAAGTCAGAAAGCGCAAAAAGCCTCGCTCTTGATCCCAAATACGACAGGGGACCGGCGCCGGCACCAGCGTGTGCGATAGACATTGTGTCCATCCGCGCCCGAGCCGCGGCAACGCATTTTCCTGACCGTCGGGGGGCCCGCCGGTCGAAGGGAGCCATTGGACGTGCAGCGCAAGGCGGTACGGCGAGCCCTGCCGGGCATCGCGATGCTCACCGCACTCGTGGCCGGCGCGGCCGGCCTGACCGGGTGCACCGGCGGGAGCGGCACCGGCAGCACCAGCGACTCGAAGGCCGGCGGCAGCCAGGCCGCGCCCGCCCAACCCGGGAAGTACCGCATCCTGCCCGCCCCCTGCAAGGCAGCGGACAGCAAGCGCCTCAAGGCCATGCTCCCGGCCGCGGAATCGCTCACCCCCGAGCAGCGCGACCAGCTCTACGCCGGCACCGCGGACGCCTCGTACGACGGCGACCGGCGCGTCGGCTGCCGCTGGAGCGCGCAGACGCCCGAGGAGACCCGGCTGCTGTCGGTCGACTTCGAGCGCGTGGTCTCCTACGACCGGGCAACCACCAGCGACGACGACAAGGCGCACCAGGTGTACGTGCGCCAGCTGACCGACGCCAAGCTGCCCTTCCCCGGCCCGGTCACGAGCCCCTCCTCGGCGCCCGCGGGCACCCCGACGCCCTCCGCCCCGGCCCCGCCGCAGCCCGGCGGCGCCGGTGCGGGGTCGCCCTCGCCGTCCGGCAGCCCGTCGGGCAGTCCGTCCGGCAGTCCGTCCGCCCCCGTCGAGCTCGGCTCACGCGTGCTGGAGGGCCTCGGGACGGAGGCGTTCGTCGAGGACAAGCTGACTCCCGCCGGGGCGGCCGCGGCGCAGTCGCGCACCGTGCGCATTGTGTTCCGTACCTCGAATGTCATCGTCACGCTGGAGTACAGCGTGCAGCCCGCACTGCCCGGTACCGTCCCGTCCAGCGCCGAAACCCAGGACAGGACACGGCAGTTGGCGCAGGCTCTGGTCGAGCGCCTGGGCGAGTGAGCGGGCTGCGCCGCGGCCCGGGGTGACGGCGCGCACAGCACGCCGCCACCCGATCGGGCTACCGTTGCCCGGGTCCCGCGTCCGGTTCCGTTCGGCCCCGTGTCCGAAGAAGACCCACCAACGCACTGAAGGAAACATGCACCGATCAGCCTCGCGCCTCACCCGCGTTCTCGCCTGCGCAGCCGTCCCGGTGATACTCACCGTCGCCGGGTGCTCGTCCGATTCGGGCAAGGGCTCGGGCTCGGACGGCGGCAAGAAGTCCGAATCCTCCGCGTCCGGCCAGCCGAGCGCGAAGCCGTCCGCGACCCTGGAGAAGGCGGCGTACGCCACGCTCCCGGACCCCTGCAAGGCCGTCCAGACCGGGACGATCGACACGCTCGTCCCGGAGGCGAAGGACAAGAACGGTACGGCGACCAAGTCGAACGACCTGGCGAGCCGGGCCAGCTGCTCCTGGAACGGTCTGGACGAGGACGGTCTGAAGGGCTCGCAGTACCGCTGGCTGTCGATCTCCTTCTTCCGCTACGACTCGCAGGCCTCCCTCGGCAGCGCGAACAAGCGTGCGGAGGAGCAGTACAACAAGCAGGTCGAGGCGTCGAAGGCGTCCGAGGGCGCGCAGAACGTGAAGGCCGAGGCCGCGGGCGGGGTCGGCGACCAGGCCACTTCGATCGTCTACAGCTCGAAGAAGGACGTGGACTTCTTCAACACGACGATCGTGGCCCGCACGCAGAACGTCGTCGTGACGCTCGACTACAACGGTGCCGCGTACGAGGGTGCCGGCGCGCCGGACCAGGCGAAGCTGCTCCAGGACGCCATCGCGGCGGCCAAGGAGTCCGTGGCCTCGGTCGACGCCGCCAACAAGCAGCCGGAGCAGGCGCAGTCCCCGCAGCCCGCGCAGTAGGAGCGGGCCCGCCTGAGGCGTTGACACCGGGTCACCCGTACGCTGTGCCTGCCGCAGCCGGGTAAAGGCTCGGTAAGTGTGCTCGACAAGGGGAGGGGATCGCGGGTGGCCGCGATGCAGCTGACTCGTACGCACCGGATACTCATCGGCGTCGTGGTCGCCGGAGCCGTCGTCATCGCGGGCATCGGCTTCGCTGGCTCGTACTCCGCGGTGCGCGCCCTCGCCCTGCAGAAAGGCTTCGGCAGCTTCTCCCTGGTCTTCCCGATCGGCATCGACGCGGGCATCTGCGTCCTGCTCGCGCTGGACCTGCTGCTGACCTGGATCCGCATCCCCTTCCCCCTGCTGCGCCAGACGGCGTGGCTGCTGACCGCGGCGACGATCGCCTTCAACGGCGCGGCGGCCTGGCCGGACCCGCTGGGTGTCGGCATGCACGCCGTGATCCCGATCCTGTTCGTGGTGACGGTCGAGGCCGCCCGGCACGCCGTGGGCCGGATCGCGGACATCACCGCGGACCGGCACATGGAGGGCGTGCGCCTGACCCGGTGGCTGCTGTCGCCGGTGCCGACCTTCAAGCTGTGGCGCCGGATGAAGCTGTGGGAGCTGCGCTCCTACGAGCAGGCGGTCGGCATGGAGCAGGACCGGCTGATCTACCAGGCCCGGCTGCAGGCGCGGTACGGGCGGTCCTGGCGGCGCAAGGCTCCGGTGGAGGCGCTGATGCCGCTGAAGCTGGCCCGGATCGGTGTGCCGCTGGCGCAGACGGCCCCGGAGGGGCTGGCGGCGGCGGGCATCGACCCGGTGCTGCTGCCGCCGACGGCTGCCGTGCCGGCCGCGGCTCCCGCTCTGGAGGCGGCGGCCGTGGCGGCCGTCGGGCCCGGTCCGGAGGCCGCGGAGGCGGCCCGGGCGCAGGCACAGCAGGCCCAGGCGCAGGCCCAGGCGCAGGCGCAGGGCGAGGCGCAGGCCCAGGCTCAGGTACCGGCCGTGGCGGCCTCGCAGGCGCCGCCGGCGTTCGCGGTGGACCCGACGGCCATGCCCGCGGCCCACGCCAGTGCCTGGTTCGCGGCGCCGCTGGCTCCGCAGGCGGCGTACGAGGGCGGTTACAACCCGCAGTACGTCGAGGGCCTGGAGCCGACCCCGGTCATGCGCCCGGCGGGCCCGGAGGCTCCCCAACCGCAGCAGCAGCCCCAGCAGCAGGAGCCGCAGCAGCAGGACCACGAGCAGGTTCAGGAGCAGCAGAACCGGCAGCCGCAGGTTCCGGCTCCCCGTCGCGAGGACGCCGCGGAGGCCGCTGACGGGCCGGACGAGGCGGAGTTCGGCGAGGTCGCGTACAAGGTGTTCCGTGCGCTGGTCGACGAGCAGAACGACTTCCCGACGGCCGAGGCGCTCGACATACACCTGTCGGACGGTTACGGCGTGACCCACCCGCGCAGCGGTTCGCTGCTGCGCCGCATGATCCCGGCGTTCAAGCAGCGCTACCAAAAGGACCTGGAGAACGAGCACATCGCCTGAGCCTGGCTCGGCCCGGCCCGGCCCTGCCCTGCCCTGACCCCGAGCGGGACACGGCCGGCAGGCAAGCGGAAGGGCCCGCACCCCGAGGGGTGCGGGCCCTCCGCATGCGGTGCGGGGCCGGCTCAGACGGCGAGCAGCTTGCGCACCCGGTCGGCGCCGACGGCCAGCAGCAGCGTGGGCAGGCGCGGTCCGGTCTCGCGGGTCACGAGCAGCCGGTAGAGCAGCGCGAAGAACGTCCGCTGGGCGACCTTGAGCTCCGGCGTCGGCTTGGCGTCGGGCTCGAGCCCGGCCATCACCTTGGGCACGCCGTAGACCAGCGTGGTGAGCCCGTCCAGGGACCAGTGCGAGTCGAGTCCGTCGAGCAGCAGGCGCAGCGACTCGCGGCCCTCGTCGTCCAGGGACGACAGCAGCTCCGCGTCGGGCTCCTCGCGTACGAGGGTCCGCTGGTCGGCCGGGACCTGGGTGGTGATCCAGTTCTCGGCGCGGTCCAGGCGCGGCCGTACCTCGTCGAGGGAGGTGAGCGGCTGCGACGGGTCGAGGTCCGTCAGGATGCGCAGGGTCTGCTCGTCGTGGCCGGCGGTGATGTCGACGACGGACGCGAGGGTGCGGTAGGGCAGCGGCCGCGGGGTGCGCGGCAGCTCGGCGGCGGCGGTGCGCACGGCGCGGGTGTGGGCGGCCGCGTCGGCGGGCAGCACGGAGCCGTCCGCGACCTTGGCCTCCAGCTTGTCCCACTCGTCGTAGAGCCGCTGGATCTCCTGGTCGAAGGCGATCTTGAAGGACTGGTTCGGGCGGCGGCGCGCGTACAGCCAGCGCAGCAGCTGCGGCTCCATGATCTTCAGCGCGTCGGCCGGGGTCGGGACCCCGCCCTTGCTGGAGGACATCTTGGCCATGCCGCTGATGCCGACGAACGCGTACATCGGTCCGATCGGCTGCTCGCCGCCGAAGATGTGCACGATCTGGCCGCCGACCTGGAAGGACGAGCCGGGCGAGGAGTGGTCGACGCCGGAGGGCTCGAAGACGACGCCCTCGAAGGCCCAGCGCATGGGCCAGTCGACCTTCCAGACCAGCTTGCCGCGGTTGAACTCGCTGAGCTTGACCGTCTCGGTGAACTCGTCCTCGGTGCAGACATAGGTCATCTCGGTCGTCTCGTCGTCGTACGAGGTGACCTTGGTGAAGTCCTTGCCGCACTGGGCGCAGTAGGGCTTGTACGGGTAGTACCCGCCCTCGCCGGTGCTGCCGTCGTCCTCGGCGGCCGCGCCGGAGCCCTCGGCGGCCTCGAGCTCGGCCTCGTCGACCTGCTTCTGCTGGGGCTTCTTGCCGCCCGGCTTCTGCTTGGTGCGGTACTGGTCGAGGACGGCGTCGATGTCACCGCGGTGCTTCATCGCGTGCAGCACCTGCTCGCGGTAGACGCCGGAGGTGTACTGCTCGGTCTGGCTGATGGGGTCGTACTCGACGCCCAGCTCGGCCAGGGCCTCGACCATGGCGGCCTTGAAGTGCTCGGCCCAGTTCGGGTACGCGGAGCCCTCGGGGGCGGGCACAGCGGTCAGCGGGCGGCCGATGTGCTGGGCGTGCGATTCCTCGGTGACGCCGGGGATGCCCTTGGGGACCTTGCGGTAGCGGTCGTAGTCGTCCCACGAGATGAGGTGGCGGACCTCGTGGCCCCGGCGACGGATCTCGTCCGCGACCAGGTGGGGGGTCATGACCTCGCGGAGGTTGCCCAGGTGGATCGGGCCGGAGGGGGAGAGTCCGGACGCGACGACGACAGCCGGGGTTTTCTCGCCGGGTGCTCGGCGCTCCGCCTCGGCGATGACCTCGTCCGCGAAACGGGAGACCCAGTCGGTCTCGGTGCTGCTCTGCGCCACGACACGTCCTTCTATCTCGAATGCTGGCTTCAGCCATTCTCCCAGACGTCCGCGGCCGCTCCGCGGTTGTTTCTCCCGCCGCTTTCTCCCGAGGTTTTCTCCCGCGAAACGGATGGCCCTCACGTGGGATACTCGGCACTTGTCGGAACAACCAAGTGCACCCACCGGCACAACCTCACAGGAACGGCAGCTCATGGCCTCGGTCCCTTCCCTCGCTTCTTCCGTCAATCAGCGCGTCGCGGACGCCCTCGCGGCGGCGATGCTGAAGGCAGGCTCCGACAGCGCGGACCCTTCCCCTCGCCCTTCGGGCTGGGGAGACCCCATGCTGCGACGAAGCGACCGGGCCGACTTCCAGGCCAACGGCATCCTGGCGCTCGCGAAGAAGGCGAAGGCCAACCCGCGCGAGCTGGCGACGACCGTGGTCGAGGGCATCGCGACCGGTGACCTGATCCAGGAGATCGAGGTCTCGGGCCCGGGCTTCCTCAACATCACCATCACCGACAAGGCGATCATCGAGACCCTCGCGGCGCGGGCGCTGGACGACCGGCTGGGCGTGCCGCTCGCGGCGAAGCCGGGCACCACGGTGATCGACTACGCGCAGCCGAACGTCGCCAAGGAGATGCACGTCGGCCACCTGCGGTCCGCGGTGATCGGCGCGGCGATGGTGGAGATCCTGGAGTTCACGGGCGAGAAGGTGGTCCGCCGCCACCACATCGGCGACTGGGGCACCCAGTTCGGCATGCTCATCCAGTACCTGCTGGAGCACCCGCACGAGCTGGACCACAAGTCGGACGAGGAGGTGTCCGGCGAGGAGGCCATGTCCAACCTGAACCGGCTCTACAAGGCCTCGCGCGCCCTCTTCGACTCCGACGAGGAGTTCAAGACGCGGGCCCGGGCCCGGGTGGTGGACCTCCAGGCCGGCGATCCGGAGACCCTGGCGCTGTGGCAGCGGTTCGTGGACGAGTCGAAGATCTACTTCTACTCCGTCTTCAACAAGCTGGACATGGACATCCAGGACCCGGACGTGGTCGGCGAGTCCGGCTACAACGACATGCTGGTCGAGACGTGCAAGCTGCTGGAGGAGTCGGGCGTCGCCGTCCGCTCGAACGGCGCGCTGTGCGTGTTCTTCGACGACGTCAAGGGCCCGGACGGCAACCCGACCCCGCTGATCGTGCAGAAGTCGGACGGCGGCTTCGGCTACGCGGCCACCGACCTCTCGGCGATCCGCAACCGCGTCGCCGACCTGTCGGCGACCACTCTGATCTACGTGGTGGACGCGCGGCAGTCCCTGCACTTCAAGATGGTCTTCGAGACGGCGCGCCGGGCGGGCTGGCTGAACGACGAGGTCAAGGCCGTCCAGCTGGCCTTCGGCACGGTCCTCGGCAAGGACGGCAAGCCGTTCAAGACCCGCGAGGGCGAGACGGTGCGGCTGGTGGATCTGCTGGACGAAGCCATCGACCGCGCGGCGGCCGTCGTACGGGAGAAGGCGCAGGACCTGTCCGAGGCCGAGATCGGCGAGCGGGCGGTGCAGGTCGGAATCGGCGCGGTGAAGTACGCGGACCTCTCGACCTCGGCCGCGCGCGACTACAAGTTCGACCTGGACCAGATGGTCTCGCTGACGGGCGACACGTCCGTGTACCTCCAGTACGCGTACGCCCGCATCCAGTCCATCCTGCGCAAGGCCGGTGAAGCGAAGCCCGCCGCCCACCCGGAGCTGGCCCTCGCCCCGGCCGAGCGTGCGCTGGGCCTGCACCTGGACCACTTCGGCGAGCTCATCGCGGAGGCGTCGGCGGAGTACGCGCCGCACAAGCTGGCGGCGTACCTCTACCAGCTGGCCTCGTTCTACACGACCTTCTACTCGGAGTGCCCGGTCCTGAAGGCGGACACCCCGGAGCAGGTCGAGAACCGTCTGTTCCTCTGCGACCTGACGGCCCGCACGCTGACGAAGGGCATGTCGCTCCTCGGGATCCGGACGCCCGAGAAGCTCTGATATCAGGACATACGCGAACGACCCCGGCAGCTTCTGCCGGGGTCGTTCACGTTTCGTGATGTTCAAGCCATCAACTTTCACGCCACCCCCACTAATCTGATCACGTTCAAAAGATCTGTATGGGGGGAACCGAACAAATGAAGAAGATCAAGCGCATCGCCGCCGTGGCCGCGGTGGCCGTGGCAGGACCGACCATCCTGACCGCCACGCCCGCCCTGGCCGCCGAGCAGCCCGCCGTGACCGTCCCGGACGTGGCACCCAAGGACGACACGCCCGCCGACGCCGGCACGCCGACCACGCCGGTCGTGGAGACGCCCGTCACGGAGAAGCCCGCCCCGGTCGTGGAGACGCCCGCGACGCCCGCCCCGGCCCCGGCTCCCGCCGAGCAGCCCGCGAAGGACGCCAAGTCCACCGAGGACAAGCAGGACGCCGACGAAGACGGGATCCTGATGGGTCCCGAGGTCACCGTGGCGGGCATCCCGAAGGACGGCTTCAAGGCCGACGGCAGCTGGACCCCGCTGGAGGTGACGGTCGACAACTCCGGCCACCTCGCCGTGCCGAACTACACGCCCTCCCTGACCGTGTTCGAGGAGGACGACAAGTTCAAGTCCTCCCAGGTCAAGGTCGAGTGGCGCGTCGGCGGCGAGGCCTGGCAGTCCGCCGAGCCCATCCAGGGCGTGGAGCTCGGCCCGGGCCTCCAGTACGACCTGGGGACCACCCCGAACCTCCCCACGGACAAGGTCTACACGGTCGACGTGCGGATCAGCTTCGCGGCGGACACCCCGGTACTGCCCTTCCAGCTGTACTCCGACGGCAAGAGCCGCAGCGGGGCGGACACCAACCACTCCCCCGCCACCTGGTACAACACCAAGATCAGCGGTGCGACCGGCGGGCAGGAGGACCCGTTCGTCGAGGGTCCCAAGCTGACCGTCAACGGAGTGCCGCAGACCGTCACGGCGGGCGGCGACTGGAGCAACCTGTCGATCCGTGTCGACAACTCCGGCAAGGACGCCCTGGAGGGCTTCAACGTCGGGCTGGGCCTGTCCCGCCCCGACTGGGTCTCGATGAAGGGCTCCCAGCTCAAGGTCGAGGTCCTCAGCAAGGACAAGGACGGCAACGCCGGCTGGCACGACGCCGAGATCCGCGACGAGGAAGAGGGCGTCTTCTTCGGGGCCGACCTGGCCGGCGGCCCCGTCGCGGCGGGCCAGAGCTTCGACATCCAGGTCCGCGTCCGTCTCGCGGCCGACACGCCGGTCGGCGACCTCACCCTCACCGCGTGGGGCTCGTCCCAGGTCGGCCCGGACACCCCCACGCCGTGGGCGATGTCGCGCTCGCAGGGCCGCCTGACGAAGATCGTCGCCGCCGAGCCGAGCACCGGCGACAACGGCAACCAGCCGAACCCGAACGGCGGCGCCAAGCCGATCGTCGACACCACCACCGGCGCCACCACCGGCGGCGAACTCGCCGCCACCGGCGCCGACGCGGCCACCAGCTGGGCCCTCGGCGGTGCGGGCATGGCCCTGGCCCTGGGCGCCGCCCTGGTCGCGGGCACCGGCCGCCGCCGCCGCACCACCGTCTGACGCGGGGACCGGGCCGTTCACCCGAACGGCCCGGTTCGGTGCGTCCGGCCCGGGTAGGGGACGGCCCGTCCATCCCCCGCCCACCCTCCGGAGGCCCCCGTGCCCGACATGAACGGCCCCTACAAGCCCGGCACCCCCTGCTGGATCGACCTGATGGTGCCCGACCAGCAGGCCGCCCTCGACTTCTACTGCGGCCTGTTCGGCTGGCAGGGCGAGATCGGCCCGTCCGAGCAGGGCGGGTACACCGTGTGCACGCTCAAGGGCAAGCCGGTCGCCGGGATCATGAAGGCGATGTACCCGGACGGCAGCATCCCCGACCCGCTGCCGCCGACCGTGTGGACCACGTACCTGTCCACCGACAGCCTCGACGCCACCGTCAAATCCCTCACCGACGCGCGCGGCCAGGTCCTGATGGGCCCGATGGACGTCATGGACCTCGGCCGGATGGCCGTGGCCTCCGACCCGACCGGCGCCGTCATCGGCCTGTGGGAGCCGGGGACCTTCGACGGCGCGGGCATCGTCAACGAGCACGGCGCGCTGATCTGGAGCGAGCTCAGCACCGGCGACACGGACGCCGCCGCCGCGTTCTACTCCGCGATCCTGCCGGTCACCACGGCCCCGACCGAGATGGAAGGCGGGTCGGACTACACGGAGTTCAAGGTCGCCGGCCGCGCCGTGGCCGGGATGATGAGCCTCGACAACCTGCCGCCCGGCACGCCCCCGAACTGGCTGCCGTACTTCCACGCGGACAGCGTGGACTCCATCCAGTCGGCCGCCGCCGAGGCCGGCGCCACCGTGCTCAAGCCGGCCTTCGACATGGTCGCGGGCCGGATGGCCGTCCTGGCTGATCCGCAGGGCGCGGTGTTCGCGGTGATCACGGCGAAGGCCCCGGAGCAGCCCGCCTGATCCCTGCCGGGGTCAGCGGAACTCGCACCACACCACCTTGCCCGGCGCCCGGGACAGCACGCCCCAGGCGTCGGCGAGGGCCGCCACGATCGTCAGCCCCCGTCCGGCCGGCCGCCGCTCCGCCATCCGCGAGAGCCCGGGCCCGCTGTCGTGCACCTCGACCCGGACGGTCGCGTCCTCGAAGACGAGCAGCCGCACCCGGTACCCCCGACCGGGCGGGACCCCGTGCCGCAGGGCGTTGGTCGCCAGCTCGCTCACACAGAGCAACATGTCGTCCTTGCGGGATGTCACACCCCACACGTCAAGTGTCTCGGCGGTGAACTGCCTGGCCGCGCCGACGGTTTGGCGCGTGCGGAGGTAGAAGCGGTCCCGCATCAGGGCGGGTTGAGTATTCACGTTCACGAGTCGATCGTCGCGTTACGTGACTAGCCTGTGGCTGTGCGCCGACCCGTACTCAGTGATGAGTACGGGTCGGCACCGGGTAGTTCAGGAGCAGGGGTGGGGAGTTCACCGTCATGCCACCGAGGAAACGCGCACGGCCCAATGCGACGACCATGAAGATGGTCGGACGGCAAGTGGCCACCGCCCGCATCGCCAAGAACATGACCCAGAAGAAGCTCGGCGAGCTGATCCGGCTGGACGAGGAGACGATCGCCTCCATCGAGCAAGGCCGCCGCGCGCTGATGCCGAACGTCGCGGAACTGATGGATCAGCACCTCGGCCTGCCGGGCCTGCTGGCTGTCGCCGCGCACGAGATGCCCGAGATCGACGTCACGCCGCCGTGGGCCGAGGAGTACATGGACCGCGAGAAGGCCGCGATCGCCCTGTCCTGGTTCGACAACCAGGTCGTACCCGGCCTGCTCCAGACGGAGAACTACGCCCGCGCGGTGTTCGCCTGCCGCGTCCCGGCCCATCCGGAGGACGAGATCGAGGCGCTGGTCGTCAAACGTCTGGCCCGCCAGCGGATACTGCGCCGCAGCACTCCGCCGACGCTGAGCTTCGTCGTCTGGGAGGCCGTGCTCCGGGACCGGATCGGCGGCGACGAGGTATACGCGGAGCAGCTGCGCCACCTGCGCGACTGCTCCTACCTGCCGGACGTGAGCCTCCAGGTGATGCCACTCGGACGCACCTCCCATGCAGGCCTCAACGGCCCGTTCACCCTCCTGGAAACACCGGCTCACCAGCACCTTGGCTACACCGAAACCCAACGCGGCAGTCGGCTCATCACCGACCCCGACGAGGTCAGCATCCTGGCACGCAAGTATGCGATGCTGCGGACTCAGGCCCTCAACACCGAGCAGACGCGGGGTCTGTTGGACCGCCTGCTAGGAGAGACATGACTGCCACGACCGCACTGAAGTGGTTCAAGTCCAGCTACAGCGGTGACGAAGGCGGCCAGTGCCTGGAAGTCGCCGCCGGTCCCACCACCATCCACGTCCGGGACTCGAAGGTCCAGGGCGGCCCCGTCCTGGACCTCGCCCCGGCGAGCTGGGACGGGCTCGTCGGTTGGGTCAGCGGGAGCTGATCAGGTCCGCCAGGCCGTCCAGCACGCGGCCCAAGCCGAACGCGAACTGGAAATCCGGCTCGCCGGACCCGGTAAACGCGTCGGAGTCCAGCAGCCGCGTCACGGCCGGATGGCTGTCCGGGCCGGTCATCAGACGGAGCGTGCGCAGGTACTGGGACATCGCCACGTCCGGTGAACCCCCGGACTTCCGCATGGCGTCCATCATGTCCGCGGCCATGACGGCCTCGTTCCGGACGAGTCCGCCGATCAGGATGATGGTCGAGATCTTCTCGCCCTCGTCCAGCCCGGTGTCGGCCAGCGCCGCGAGGCCCCGTTCCATCCAGGCGAGCTGGTTCGGGCTGACCGGGGCTCCGGTGATCGGGATGCGCAGGATCCACGTGTTGGCCATCAGCACGGCCCGCTGCGCGTACGCCCACTCCGAGAGCAGCTCCCGCCAGTCCGCGCCCTCCCCGGCCAAGGGGTCCGGCGGCAGCCCGACACCCGCGTCCGACATCAGGATGTAGAGCTCTTCCTTCGCCGTCACGTACCGGTAGAGGGACATCGTCGAGACGCCCAGCTCCTTGGCGACCCGGCCCATGGAGACGGCGTCGATGCCCTCCTGCGCAGCGAGCGCGACGGCCGCGTCCACGATGCGCGTGAGGGTGAGCGTGGGGCGCGGGCCCTTGCCGGGGCGTTCGCGCAGGCCCCAGGCCATTTCGAGGCTCGCCGGAAGCCCGGTCCCGGTGTCGCCCGCCGGTTCCTTCGCCATCGCCGCTCCTCCCTGGTGGGTCGTTGACGCACATCCTAGTTCTGTGTATTACTTACACAGAAGCGCGTACGACATACGCAGAAGGGAGCGTGGTCCCGGATGACCACGAACGACCTCGGTATCCACGCCACCGGCCTGACCAAGTCCTACGGCGGCCTCCGCGTCCTGGACGGCATCGACCTGGCCGTCCCGCGCGGCAGCGTCCTGGCCCTGCTCGGCCCCAACGGCGCCGGCAAGACCACCGCCGTCCGGCTGCTGGCCACCCTCACCGCCCCCGACTCCGGGACCGCCCGGGTCGCCGGGTACGACGTCACCGCCGAACGCTCCCGGGTGCGCGAACGCATCAGCCTCACCGGGCAGTTCGCCGCCGTGGACGACCTCCAGACCGGCGCCGAGATGCTCCGCATGATGGGCCGCCTGGCCGGGCTGTCCGCCCGCGAGTCCCGTGTCCGCGCCGGCGAGCTGCTGGACCGGTTCGGGCTCGCCGAGGCCGCCGGGCGCACGGCGAAGACGTACTCGGGCGGTATGCGGCGGCGGCTCGACCTGGCCGCCGGGCTCGTCTCACGGCCCGAGGTGATCTTCCTGGACGAGCCGACCACCGGGCTCGACCCGCGCAGCCGCCAGGACCTGTGGGAGCTCGTACGGGAGCTGCGCGCCGACGGCGCGACCGTGCTGCTCACCACCCAGTACCTGGAGGAGGCCGACCGGCTCGCCGACCGCGTCGCCGTACTGGCCGAGGGGCGCATCGCCGCCGAGGGCACGCCCGCCGCGCTCAAGTCGCGGGTCGCGGGCCACCGCCTCGACCTGACGCTGACCACCCGCGACGCCTACGAGGCGCTCGCCGGGCGGGCCGTCCACCTCGCCCCGGAAGAGCTCACCCTCGGCCTGCCCACCGACGGCAGCGCCGCCCACGTCCGGGCGCTGCTCGACGAACTCGACCCGGACCGCACCGCGGTGGACCGCTTCACGGTCCGCAGCGCCACCCTCGACGACGTGTTCCTCACCCTGACGGGAGCCGCCCGATGACCGCCGTACCCGTGAGCGCCCTCGCCCTGGCCGGCCGCAGCCTGCGCATCAGCCGCCGCCAGCCGGACGCACTGGTCACCGCGCTGATGCTGCCGGTCATGCTGATGCTGATCTTCGTCTACTTCTTCGGCGGGGCCATCGACACCGGGACCCGGTACGTCACGTACGTGGTCCCGGGAGCCATGCTGCTCTGCGCGGGCTTCGGAGCCGCGAGCACCGCCGTCAGCGTCGCCGACGACATGCGGAACGGCGTCATCGACCGCTTCCGCTCCCGGGACGTCGGCGGCATCCCGATCCTGGCCGGACACGTGAGCGCCTCGGTGCTGCGCAACATCGTCTCGACGACCCTGGTGCTGGCCGTGGCCCTCGCCATCGGGTTCCGCCCGCAGGCCTCCGCGCCCGCCTTCCTGGCCGCGGCCGCGCTCCTGGTCGCGTACATCACGGCGATCTCCTGGCTGGCGGCCTCGCTCGGCCTGCTCGCCAACTCCCCTGAGGCGGCGGGCGGTTTCACCTTCCTGATGATGTTCCTGCCCTACCCGTCCAGTGCCTTCGTCCCCATCGACACCATGCCCGGCTGGCTCCACGGCTTCGCCGAGCACCAGCCGCTGACCCCGGTGATCGAATCCCTGCGCACCCTGCTCCTGGACCAGCCCGCGGGCAACGCCCCCTGGACGGCCCTGACCTGGTGCGCGGCGATCACGGCGGGGTCCGTGGCCCTGGCGGCCGCCCTCTTCAACCGACGGACCCGCTGACGGGCTCCGCAGAGCACCGCCGGCGGGTCCGCCGGAACACCGCCCTACCCGCTCAGCGGTTGAGCGGGTAGGAATGCCGGCCCGTCGCCTCGTCGATCTCGGCGTGGGCCTTCTGCAACATCTGCGACGCGAGATCCATGAGCGCGCGAGCACCCGCGATCTCTTCCCCGACCCTCAGCTGCTCCGGGTCGGAGGGGTGGCGCATGGCATAGCCGTGCGCCCTGATCTCGGAGCCGTCCCCGAGCCTGACCAGGGCCGCCGCACTGGTGCGGTGGCCCTCCTCGGTGAATCCAAGCTCCACATGCCACCCGACGAGCGTGGCCATGGTGCATCACCTCCAGGGGGTCACCCTTCCCTCCAGGGTGCGCCTACGCGATGCGCCGCGCGAGCCGGGGCGCCACACCCCTCAACGGGCGTCGCGCAGCCAGCCGGCGACCTCCGTCGCCCAGTACGTCAGGATCGTGTCCGCGCCCGCCCGCTTGATGCCCAGCAGGGTCTCCAGGACGGCCCGGTCGCGCTCGATCCAGCCCTTCTCCGCCGCCGCCTCGATCATCGCGAACTCGCCGCTGATCTGGTACGCCGCCACCGGGACGTCCACCGACTGCGCGACCCGGTACAGGATGTCCAGGTAGGGCCCGGCCGGCTTGACCATCACCATGTCGGCGCCCTCCTCCAGGTCCAGCGCCAGCTCCCGCAGGGACTCCCGCGCGTTCGCCGGGTCCTGCTGGTAGGTCTTGCGGTCGCCCTGGAGGGAGGACGCGACGGCCTCGCGGAAGGGGCCGTAGAAGGCGGAGGAGTACTTCGCCGTGTACGCCAGGATCGAGACGTCCTCGTGGCCGGTCTCGTCCAGCGCGTCGCGGATGACCCCGACCTGACCGTCCATCATCCCGCTCGGGCCCACCACGTGGACGCCCGCGTCGGCCTGGACCTGCGCCATCTCGGCGTACCGCTCCAGCGTCGCGTCGTTGTCCACGCGGCCGTGCTCGTCGAGGACCCCGCAGTGCCCGTGGTCCGTGTACTCGTCCAGGCACAGGTCGGACATGATGACGAGGTCGTCACCCACCTCCGCCTTCACGTCGCGGATCGCGAGCTGCAGGATCCCGTCCGGCTCGGTGCCCGCCGTGCCCAGCGCGTCCTTGTTCTCGTCCGCCGGGACACCGAACAGCATGATGCCCGCGACCCCGGCCGAGACCGCCTCCGCCGCGGCCTTGCGCAGTGTGTCCCGCGTGTGCTGGACCACGCCCGGCATCGCCGAGATCGCCAGGGGCTCGCTGATGCCCTCGCGCACGAACGCCGGGAGGATCAGGTCCGAGGGGTGCAGCCGGTTCTCCGCGACCATCCGCCGCATCGCCGGGGTGGTGCGCAGCCGCCGGGGCCGCGAGCCGGGGAAGGATCCGTACGTGCTCATCTTGTCGTCGCCTCTTCGAGCATCGAGAACAGTCCCGACAAGCCTAGAGCCCTGCCCGGTCCGAACCGCGGAGCGGGCCGGGCGCAGCGGCGCAGCGGGCTCAGAACCTCGGCTCCGGGGACTGCGCCGCACACAGCTCCGCCGCCTCCTCGTGCGACTCGACCGCCGGCGGCGACCCGTCGAGCGGCATACGGGCGGTCTCCTTCATGCACGCCACCGCGACGAGGCCGACCAAGGCCGCGCCCATCGCGTAGTAGGCGGGCATCAGGTTCGAGCCGCTCCAGCCGATCAGGGCCGTGATCACCAGCGGGGTCGTCCCGCCGAAGATCGACGCCGACAGGTTGTAGCCCACGGACAGCGAGCCGTAGCGGACCTGGGTCGGGAACAGGGCCGGCAGCGCGGCCGACATCGTGCCCAGCATGCAGAGCAGCGAGAGCCCCAGCAGCAGCATGCCCGCGGTGATCGCCGGGATGCCGCCCTGACGGATCAGCAGGAACGACGGCAGGGACAGTACGAGGAACCCGGCCATACCCGCCATCAGCACGGGCTTGCGCCCGAACCGGTCGGAGAGCGCGCCGACCCGGCTGATGAGGAGCATCAGGAAGACCATCACCGCGATCAGGATGAGCAGGCCGTGGGTCTCGCTGTAGCCGAGCTCGTCGGAGAGGTAGGTCGGCATGTACGACAGCAGCATGTAGTCGGTGATGTTGTACGCGCCGACCAGGCAGACGCACAGGATCAGCGTCGGCCACTGCTCGCGGAAGATCCGCGCCAGGTCGCCCTTGCCGGACGTCTCCACGCCGTCGGCGGCCTCCGTCGCACGGGCCGCCCCGCCGTCCAACTTCCGGAAGGCCGGCGTCTCGTCCAGCCGCAGCCGCAGGTACAGGCCCACCAGGCCGAGCGGACCCGCGACGAGGAAGGGGACGCGCCAGCCCCAGGACTCCATCTGGGCGTCGTCGAGCACCGCGTACAGCGCGGTCACCAGCCCGGCCGCACCCACGTAGCCGGCCAGGGTGCCGAATTCGAGGAAGCTCCCGAAGAACCCCCGGCGCCGGTCGGGCGCGTACTCGGCGATGAAGGTGGAGGCGCCCCCGTACTCACCGCCGGTCGAGAAGCCCTGGAGCATCCGGAAGAGGATCAGCAGGGCCGGGGCCCACAGGCCGATCACCTCGTGCGAGGGGATCAGGCCGATGGCGAAGGTGCCCACCGCCATCAGGATCATCGTGAGGGCCAGCACCTTCTTGCGGCCCAGCCGGTCCCCCAGCGGCCCGAAGAACATCCCGCCGAGCGGCCGCACCAGGAAGGCCACGGCGAACGTCGCGAACGAGGACAGCAGCTGGGTGGTGTCGTCGCCCGACGGGAAGAACACGTGCCCGAGGGTGACGGCCAGGTAGGAGTAGATGCCGAAGTCGAACCACTCCATGGCGTTGCCCAGCGAGGCCGCCTTCACGGCGCGCTTGACCGCTCGGTCGTCCGTGACGGTGATGTCCGTCCGGCGCAGCCGCGGGTTGCGGCGTTGTCTGATCGCGCGGAAGAGCCCGGGGTGGCGCTTGACCGCTTCCGGATCGGCCGTCTGCGGGGGTCGGGGAGCCGCCATGGACGGTCCTTTCCTCGGAGGTGTTCCAGCCCTCCCGCCTGCGCGATCACGGCCGTCCCAAACGGGCCGCAGGGCCCGGTGCGACGCGGATCACACACGGAAGGGCCCGGGTGCGCACCGCACCCGGGCCCGTCTCGCCTGCTCTCCTGCCGCGCTAAGCCGCTCACGTCGTACGACGCCGCCGCGCCCCCGGCCGCCGCTCGCTCGGCCGGAACACCGTCTCGCCGGCCTCCTTGGCCGCCTCGCGGCGCGCCGCACCGTACTCGGCCAGCGCCTCCGCCAGCTTGCTCACGCTCGGCTCCGGCGACAGCACGTCCACGCGCAGCCCGTGCTCCTCCGCGGTCTTGGCCGTCGCCGGCCCGATACACGCGATGACGGTCACGTTGTGCGGCTTCCCCGCGATCCCGACCAGGTTGCGGACCGTGGAGGAGGACGTGAAGAGCACGGCGTCGAAACCGCCGCCCTTGATCGCCTCACGCGTGTCCGCCGGCGGCGGCGACGCGCGCACCGTCCGGTAGGCGGTGACGTCGTCGACCTCCCACCCGAGCTCGATCAGCCCGGCGACCAGCGTCTCGGTCGCGATGTCGGCCCGCGGCAGGAACACGCGGTCGATCGGGTCGAAGACCGGGTCGTACGGCGGCCAGTCCTCCAGCAGCCCGGCCGCGGACTGCTCCCCGCTCGGCACCAGGTCCGGCTTCACACCGAACTCCACCAGCGCGGCAGCGGTCTGCTCGCCCACCGCGGCGACCTTGATGCCCGCGAAGGCCCGCGCGTCGAGCCCGTACTCCTCGAACTTCTCGCGCACCGCCTTGACGGCGTTGACCGAGGTGAAGGCGATCCACTCGTAGCGGCCCGTCACCAGGCCCTTCACGGCCCGCTCCATCTGCTGCGGGGTCCGCGGCGGCTCCACGGCGATCGTCGGCACCTCGTGCGGCACCGCGCCGTACGAACGCAGCTGGTCGGAGAGCGAGGCGGCCTGCTCCTTCGTGCGCGGTACGAGGACCCGCCAGCCGAACAGCGGCTTCGACTCGAACCAGGCCAGCTCCTCGCGCCGCGCGGCGGCGCTGTGCTCACCGACCACGGCTATGACCGGCCGGGCGCCCTCGGGAGAGGGGAGCACCTTGCCCTGCTTGAACACCTGGGCGATCGTGCCCAGCGTCGCGGACCAGGTGCGCTGGCGCGTGGTCGTACCGGCGACGGTCACCGTCAGCGGGGTGTCGGGCTTGCGCCCGGCGCCCACCAGCTCGGCGGCGGCCGCCGAGACCGTCTCCAGCGTCGCGGAGACGACGAGGATCCCGTCGCTCGCCCCCACCTCGCTCCAGCAGCGCGCCGACGCGTTCTTCGCGTCCACGAACCGCACGTCGGCGCCCTGCTTGTCGCTGAGCGGCACACCGGCGTACGCGGGCACGCCGACGGCCGTCGCGACACCCGGCACCACCTCGAAGGGGATGCCGGCCGTGGCGCAGACGAGCATCTCCTCGGCCGCGTTCCCGTCGAGACCGGGGTCACCGGTCACGGCACGCACGACCCGCCTGCCGGAGCGTGCGGCCTCCATGACAAGATTGGCGGCGTCGCGGATCACCGGGACCCCGGCGGCTGCTGACATTTCGTCAGCGACCGTCAGCTGCGGCGTGTCGACACCCGCGCGCGCATGCGTCCGTACGACGTCGAGCACCTCGGGCTCCGCGATCAGTACGTCCGCGGCGGCGAGTGCCTCGACGGCGCGCAGCGTCAGCAGACCCGGGTCGCCGGGGCCGGCACCGAGGAAGGTGACGTGTCCGTGGGCGGCGAGTGCCGGGAAAGCGGAGGTGGTCGGACTTGAGGGGTTCAAAGCGATCGCTCCCCCATCAGACCGGCCGCGCCCTTGGCCAGCATCTCGTCCGCGAGTTCGCGGCCGAGAGACATGGCCTCGTCGTACGACTGGGGCACGGGACCGGTGGTGGACAGCTGCACCAGCGTCGAGCCGTCGAGGGTTCCGACGACGCCGCGCAGGCGCATTTCATTGACAATCTGCCCGTCGGCCAAAAGGTCGGCGAACGCGCCCACGGGTGCGCTGCAGCCGGCCTCCAGGGCGGCGAGCAGGGAACGCTCGGCAGTCACGGCGGCCCTGGTGTGCGGGTCGTCGAGTTCGCCGAGCGCGGCGATGAGGTCCGTATTGGACGCGAGGCACTCCACGGCCAGGGCACCCTGGCCGGGAGCGGGCAGCACGTGGTCGACCGACAGCAGGTCGGTGGCCTCGTCACTGCGCCCGATCCGGTTCAGACCGGCGGCGGCGAGCACGACGGCGTCGAGCTCCCCGTCCCGTACGAACCCGATGCGGGTGTCGACGTTGCCGCGGATCGGCACCGTCTCGATCCGCTTGCCGAGCGCGCGGGCGTAGTGGTTGAGCTGGGCCGTCCGCCGCGGCGAACCGGTACCGATCCGGGCGCCGTCGGGCAGCTGCTCGAAGGTCAGACCGTCCCGGGCGACGAGCGCGTCCCGCGCGTCCTCGCGCCGCGGCATGGCCGCGATCACCAGCTCGTCGGGCTGCGCCGTCGGCAGGTCCTTCAGCGAGTGCACGGCGAAGTCGACCTCGCGGCGCAGCAGCGCGTCGCGCAGGGCCGTGACGAACACGCCGGTCCCGCCGATCTGCGCGAGGTGCTCGCGCGAGATGTCGCCGTACGTCGTGATCTCCACGAGCTCGACGGGCCGGCCGGTGACCGCCCGTACCGCCTCGGCGACGTGGCCCGACTGGGACATGGCCAGCTTGCTCCGCCGCGTACCGAGCCGCAGCGGCTGGTCGGGACGTGTGTTCATGATGCCCGTCCTGGGTCGTCGTCGTTCAGGGGATCGGCCGCGTCTGCCCGGCTGACGGAAGCCACCGTCTGAGGGTCGAGGTCGAAGAGTTCGCGCAGCGCCTCGGCGTACCCGGCGCCGCCGGGCTCGCTCGCGAGCTGCTTGACGCGCACGGTCGGCGCGTGGAGGAGCTTGTCGACGACGCGGCGCACGGTCTGGGTGACCTCGGCCCGCTGCCGTTCGTCGAGATCGGGCACCCGCCCGTCGAGCCGCGCCACTTCCATGGCCACGACCTCGGCCGCCATGGCCCGCAGGGCGACGACGGTGGGCGTGATGTGCGCGGCCCGCTGGGCCGCGCCGAAGGCCGCCACTTCCCCGGCGACTATCGTGCGCACCGCGTCGACGTCGGCGGCCATCGGGGCGTCCGCGGACGCCTCGGCGAGGCTCTCGATGTCGACCAGCCGTACGCCGGGGATCCGGTGCACGGCGGCGTCGATGTCCCGGGGCATGGCCAGGTCCAGCAGCGCCAGCCGCGCGCCGCTCGCGCCGTCGGCGTGCGTACGGGCACCGCGCCGGGGCTGCCGCTGCGCGGCGGCCTCGCCCTGGTCGGCCCAGGTCCCGTGCAGCTCGAGCGAACTGGCGTCGACCCCGGTCAGCGCGGCCCGCCCATCGGGCCCCACGGGACACCCCTCGGGCTCGACGGCACTGATGGTCCGCGCAGCCCCGGCATCAGCAAGCCGGCCGTGCGTCAAGGCCGCCGCAGCCAGCCGAGCCACGACGTCGTCCGCGTCCAACGCGGCGGCGGGGGGCACATCCAGCCCCGCCGGCGTTTGAGGCGCGGGGTCCGGGGCGGAGCCCCGATCTTCCAGCCCCTCCGGCGTTTGAGGAGCGGGGTCCGGGGCGGAGCCCCAGGACACGGCGGCGAGCACGTCCTCGACGCTCAGCACCAGCCCAGTGGCACCCGTGCACGAGACGACCACATCGACTCGTGTCAGCTCATCCGCCACCGAAGCCATGGCAACGGCGGAAGCCTTCACCCCGGTGCCCGAGGCAACCAGAATCTCCGCCAGCCGCTCCGCCCGCTCGGCGGTCCGGTTCGCGACCACGATCTCCGCGACCCCGACCCGCGCCAGCGTCGCCGCGGCCAGCGAGGACATCGACCCGGCCCCGATCACCAGCGCCCGCTTCCCGGCGGCCCACTCCCCCACCGGCACCCGCGCCCCGGCGAGCTGCTCGAGCCCGAAGGTGACCAGCGACTGTCCGGCCCGGTCGATCCCGGTCTCGGAGTGCGCCCGCTTGCCGACCCGCAGCGCCTGCTGGAACAGGTCGTTGATCAGCCGCCCGGCGGTGTGCAGTTCCTGCCCCAGCGCCAGCGCGTCCTTGATCTGGCCGAGGATCTGCCCCTCGCCCACGACCATCGAGTCCAGCCCGCACGCCACCGAGAACAGGTGGTGCACCGCCCGGTCCTCATAGTGCACGTAGAGATACGGAGTGAGCTCCTCCAGAGCCACCCCGCTGTGCTGAGCCAGCAGCGTGGACAGCTCGGCGACACCGGCGTGGAACTTGTCCACGTCCGCGTACAGCTCGATCCGGTTGCACGTGGCGAGCACCGCCGCCTCCGCCGCCGGCTCGGCGGCGAGGGTGTCGTGCAGCAGCTTGGCCTTGGCGTCCGCGGACAGCGAGGCACGCTCCAGCACGCTGACGGGCGCACTGCGGTGGCTCAGCCCTACGACGAGCAGACTCATGCCGGCATCACCGCCGGCACGTCACCCTCGGGCCCGCCCTTGCGCGCCTCGGCGGCGGCCCGCCCGGCCGGCGGCACCACGGCCGCCGCGGGGGCCGCGCCGCCCACGGAGGAGCCGCCCTCGGCAGCAGCGGCGGCGGCTTCCTCGCCGGCCTTGCGCTGCTCGTGGAAGGCGAGGATCTGGAGCTCGATGGAGAGGTCGACCTTGCGCACGTCCACGCCGTCGGGCACGGAGAGCACAGTCGGTGCGAAGTTCAGGATGGAGGTGACACCGGCCGCGATCAGCCGTTCGCTGACCTGCTGCGCGGCGCCGGCCGGCGTCGCGATGACGCCGATCGAGACCCCGTTCTCCTCGATGATCTTCTCCAGCTCATCGGTGTGCTGCACGGGGATCCCGGCCACCGGCTTGCCGGCCATCGCCGGGTCGGCGTCGATGAGCGCGGCGACGCGGAAACCGCGCGAGGCGAAGCCGCCGTAGTTGGCGAGGGCCGCGCCGAGGTTGCCGATGCCGACGATGACGACCGGCCAGTCCTGGGTCAGCCCGAGTTCGCGGGAGATCTGGTAGACGAGGTATTCCACGTCGTAGCCCACGCCGCGCGTGCCGTAGGACCCCAGGTACGAGAAGTCCTTGCGCAGCTTCGCGGAGTTGACTCCGGCGGCGGCCGCGAGCTCCTCGGAGGACACCGTGGGCACCGATCGCTCGGAGAGCGCGGTGAGGGCGCGCAAGTACAGCGGAAGCCGGGCGACAGTGGCCTCGGGAATACCTCGGCTGCGGGTCGCCGGTCGGTGAGTTCGGCCAGTTGCCACGATGCTCCTGCGGGATGAGCGGGGCTGCAGGCGGCCACTTGTCCCAGGACCGCCCCGTCGACAGCAGGCTATGCCTTTGTGAACGCGTGCACAAAGATTGTGTCCAATTTGTCCGACCAAAGTGACCGGGGTCACGCAACCTCGGTACAGAAGAGCGGAACCAACGGCACGCCGAACCCGTTCAAATCCCAAGGGGGGCAAAACCGTACACACTCCTCACAGATACGCCCCCGAGACCCCACAAATCGCCCATGATGGTAACCGGGAGAGGGGTCAGCTCCCCAATGCCCGCCGCAGCCGGTCCGGGTTCACCCTCCAGAAGGTGTGCTGCTCCCCGTCGACCAGCACCACGGGAATCTGCTCCCAGTGCAGCCGGTACAGCTCCTCGTCCTGCGAGATGTCCTTCTTCTCCCACTGCGCACCGGTCTCCGCGCAGATCCGCTCGATGACCTCCTGCGCGTCATCGCACAGATGGCACCCCGGCTTCCCGATGAGCGTCACCATCCGGTCGGCGGGACGCTTCTTTTCCTTGCGTCGCAACAAAGGGCTCATGACCTCATTCTCCCGAAGTGTTAACGCCTCCGTTTCCCACCGGTTCGAGAACTCCCGAACACAGTGGCTATGCTCGCCGCATGGCCGCTCTCGGATGGCTCACCCCCCGTAGACGCTCCGCAAGCGCGCGGAGCGTGCTGGCAGGCGAGGCCTCGGCCGAGGCCGCCCGGAAGACCGCGCTGGCCGAAGCCCCACCGCTCACGGAGCCCGATCTCGACACCGACCTCGAGGCCCTCGCGGAAGAAGGGGAAGAGGCGGAGTTCCCCGTCGCGGGCGACGACCTCGCCGCCGCCTTCTTCGACCTCGACAACACCGTCATGCAGGGCGCCGCGATCTTCCACTTCGGCCGCGGCCTGTACAAGCGCGAGTTCTTCCGCCGCCGCGAGCTCGCCCGCTTCGCCTGGCAGCAGGCCTGGTTCCGGCTCGCCGGGGTCGAGGACCCCGAGCACATGCAGGACGCCCGCGACAGCGCCCTGTCCATCGTCAAGGGCCACAAGGTCTCCGAACTGATGGCCATCGGCGAGGAGATCTACGACGAGTACATGGCCGAGCGGATCTGGCCGGGCACCCGCGCCCTGGCCCAGGCCCACCTCGACGCCGGCCAGAAGGTGTGGCTGGTCACCGCCGCCCCCGTCGAGACGGCCACGATCATCGCCCGCCGACTCGGCCTGACCGGCGCCCTGGGCACCGTCGCCGAGTCCGTGGACGGGATCTACACCGGCCGCCTGGTCGGCGAACCGCTGCACGGCCCCGCCAAGGCCGAGGCGGTCCGCGCCCTGGCCGGCGCCGAGGGCCTGGACCTCGAACGCTGCGCCGCGTACAGCGATTCGCACAACGACATCCCGATGCTGTCGTTGGTCGGACATCCGTACGCGATCAATCCCGACACAAAACTGCGCAAGCATGCCCGCACCAACGACTGGCGGCTGCGCGACTATCGGACCGGCCGCAAGGCCGTGAAGGTCGGCGTCCCGGCGGCCGCCGGAGTCGGCGCGATCGCGGGCGGCGCGGCCGCCGCCATCGCCCTGCACCGCCGCCGGAAGTAGCGCGGCCCCGGCCCACCGCCCGGGCCGGAACCCGCACCGGTCCAGGGCCCGCACCGGTGCCGACGCCACGGCCCGCGCCGCTCCGGCGCCCCTCCCGCCCCGGCCCCCGGCCGACCGGGCATTCCCCCAGCCCTACCCCCGGACGGGACCCGGCACTCCGGCCTGCCCGACTCGGTCGCGAGCCCCCATGGAAGCGTCCATTCCGCGCATCCAAGTGATCACCAACCGATCACCAACTGCGACTGAATATGCCCTCGACACGCAACGGAAGTGTCGGAACCGGTGATTTGCGCAACTGGGTGTAGCGCTGCCTGTACGAAGCGTTATTCTCCTCAAACGCATGCCACCGGCCATCTGTCGCCACGACGGGTGAACGGTCCCGCACTGCACGTGATGGAAGCTCTGCCTCTGGGAGTCCCGTGTACCCACCTGTCGGGGTTGACGCCTCGGGCCTGGCTACGCTGCGCGCAACGGTCCTCGACCACCTGCGCGGCTTCGTCCCCACCGCGTACGCCGTCCCCGCCTTCGCCGCCGCGGTCCCTGCCGGCCTCGGCCCGGCCGGTCCTTGCTATGCCCTGACCGACGGCGGAGCGACGGTGGGCAGACGAGGCCGCGCGGCCGGGGGCTCGAACGGCACCGCCGGCACGAGCACCCAGACCACCCCCCGCCGCCCCACCGCGGACAGCGACCAGGCCCGCATGATGGACCTGGTCGAACGCGCCCAGGCCGGAGAGGCCGAGGCCTTCGGCCGCCTCTACGACCAGTACAGCGACACGGTCTACCGCTACATCTACTACCGCGTCGGCGGCAAGGCGACGGCGGAGGATCTCACCAGCGAGACCTTCCTGCGCGCCCTGCGCCGCATCTCGACCTTCACCTGGCAGGGCCGCGACTTCGGCGCCTGGCTCGTGACGATCGCCCGCAACCTGGTGGCCGACCACTTCAAGTCCAGCCGCTTCCGGCTGGAGGTCACCACCGGCGAGATGCTCGACGCCAACGAGGTCGAGCGCAGCCCCGAGGACTCCGTCCTGGAGTCCCTCTCCAACGCGGCCCTGCTGGAGGCCGTACGGAAACTCAATCCGCAGCAGCAGGAGTGCGTGACCCTGCGCTTCCTGCAAGGCCTGTCGGTCGCCGAGACCGCCCGGGTCATGGGGAAGAACGAGGGCGCCATCAAAACGCTCCAGTACCGGGCGGTGCGCACACTGGCCCGCCTCCTCCCGGACGACGCCCGCTGAACCCCTTCACACATCAACACAAACTCACATACATCCGGTGACCCCTCGATGACGCTGTGGTCCGATCATCCTTCGTCCGTAACCCAAGTGCCGCGACGCTCGTTGTGCGGAATGCAGACCCCCTGTGGACAAGCCCTGCCCGAAGCCGCTCACTCGAAAGTGTGGATGTGCTCAAGGAAGGCAACCTTCCGGACACCCTGGGGAGTCGATCGTCATGACGAGAGGAGGTGCCGCCAGTGATCGCGAACGTGACTCCGCACCGGCGGGCGAACGCCTTCGCCCAGGCCCTGGAGGATCGGACCCCGTCCGACCTTTCGGAACCGGACCCGGCGGCCGAGCAGTCCGAGGCACCTGCCGAACCTGCCGACCACGACCGGCTGTTGGCCCTGGCGAGCGTGCTCGGCGAACGAATGCCGCGCCCAGTGCTGGACCCAGAGGTCAAAGTGGTGCAGCGAGCCCAGCTCGTTGCCGCCATGGAGGCCATGGTGCTGGAGGAGAGGGCCGGGGGCGGTGCCGCCTCGGACCCTCAGGTGCCCGAACAGCGGACCGGCCGCGGCGCCCACCGGGCGACCTCGCTCCGGAAATTGCGGCCCCGCTCCCGCTGGTCCAAGGGCATCGCAGCAGGCGGTCTCACCGTAGGTGTGGCCGCGGGGGCCTTCAGCGGAGTGGCCGCTGCCAGTTCCGACGCCCTGCCCGGTGACCACCTCTACCCCGTGAAGCGGGGCATGGAGGACCTGAAGCTCGGGATGGCCGACGGCGATTCGGACCGGGGCGAGCTCTATCTCGACCAGGCCTCGAACCGCCTCTCGGAAGCCCGCAGGCTGATGGAGCGCGGCCGGGGCGGCAGCGTGCTGGACCACGAGGTCCTGGGCGAGATCCGCCGAGCACTGGCGGGAGTGAAGCACGACGCGGAAGAGGGCCACCGGCTCCTCCAGGCGGCCTACGAGCGGAACGGCGAGCTCGGCCCGATCCAGGCCCTGTCCTCGTTCTCCCGCTCCCACCGCGACGCGTGGGGCAAGCTCAAGGAGCGGCTCCCCGCGCAGCTCACGGACGTGGGAGGCGAGGTGGAGTCGGTCTTCCAGGCCATAGACGAAGACGTGGCGCCGCTCCAGGGCCTGCTCCCCAAGCCACCCGAGCAGACCCGCGGCTCCGGCTCCTCCGGCACCCCGGCCAAACCGGGCACCCCGAGCGGCAAGCAGCAGTCCCCACCGGCCGCCGGCACCCCGTCGGGCAACAGCCCCGCGTCGCCGTCCCCCTCGGGCACCAGCAGCAGGCCCGAGACCCCGGGCGGCCTCCTGGGCGGCACGGGCGACCTGCTGAACCCGCCCGCGGGCCAGTCCGCCCCGCCCTCCCCGGGCACCGCGGACCAGCCCAAGCCGGACATCACCCTCCCGCCCCTCCTCCCGGGCCTCCTGCCGGGCCTGGGCATCAACGCGGAGGACGCGGAGCAGTAGGACGACGCGGGGCGGGGCTGTTCACCACAGCCCCGCCCCGCGCCCACGTCCAGCAGAAGACCTCAGAAGAAGACCCTCAAGAAGAAGACCCTCAGAAGAAGACGGACCTGCGCTGCACCAGCAGCTTGTACAGCGTGTGCTGGATCTGCTCCCGCACCTGGTCCGTCAGGTTGAACATCAGCATGGGATCGTCCGCCGCCTCCGCCGCATACCCCGCGGTGGGGATCGGCTCGCCGAACTGGATCGTCCACTTCGTCGGCAACGGCACCGCACCGAGCGGCCCCAGCCACGGGAACGTCGGCGTGATCGGGAAGTACGGGATCCCCAGCAGCCGCGCGAGCGTCTTCGCGTTGCCGACCATCGGGTAGATCTCCTCCGCCCCCACGATCGAGCACGGCACGATCGGCGTACCCGCACGGAGCGCCGTCGACACGAACCCGCCCCGCCCGAAGCGCTGCAGCTTGTACCGGTCCCCGAACGGCTTCCCTATCCCCTTGAAGCCCTCGGGCATCACCCCGACCAGCTCCCCGGCCTCCAGCAGCCGTTGGGCGTCCTCCGCGCAGGCCAGGGTGTGGCCGGCCTTCCGGGCCAGCTCGTTGACCACCGGCAGCATGAACACCAGGTCCGCCGCGAGCAGCCGCAGGTGCCGCTGCGCCGGGTGCCGGTCGTGCACGGCCACCTGGAGCATCAGCCCGTCCAGCGGCAGCGTCCCCGAGTGGTTCGCCACGATCAGCGCACCGCCCTCCGCCGGGATGTTCTCGATGCCCTTGACCTCGACCCGGAAGTACTTGTCGAACAGCGGCCGCATCAGGGACATCAGGACCTGGTCCGTCAGCTCCTTGTCGTAGCCGAACTCGTCGACGTCGTACTCGCCGGTGACCCGCCGCCGCAGGAACGCCAGCCCGCCGGCGATCCGCCGCTCCAGGCCGCCGCCCGCCGGCTCCGGCTCCGCCGCCGGAGCGGGCACCGCCGGCTCCGCCTCCGGCTCGGGAGCGGACACCGCCCGCACCCTGCGGGGCACCCGCCGCCTCGGCCGGTCCTCGTCGAACGGAATGACCTTGGCGTCCGCCACTATCGCTTCGCTCCTTCAACCGCGTCCACGTCGACATCCTGGCCGTCCACCTTCAGCACGGCCGCCACCCGGTCCACGGCCCGCGCCGCCCGCTCCGGGGGCAGCAGCCCGCCCCCGCGGCTGCGCGCGAAGTCCGCGAAGGTCTCGGCGGTCGTGTACACCGGCTCGAAGCCGAGCACGTCCCGCATCTGCGAGGTCTCCACGACCCGGCCGTGCGTGAGGAGCCTTATCTGCTCCGGGGAGAAGTCGGTGATCCCGACCGCCCGCAGCGCCGACCCCACCCACGTCACGGCGGGCAGCAGCAGCGGCAGCGTGGGCCGCCCCAGCCGCCGCGAGCACTGCGACAGCAGCAGTACGCCGTCACCCGCGATGTTGAAGGTCCCGCTGTTCAGCGTCCCCCGCCGCGGCTCGTTCGCCGCCAGCCGCAGCACGTCGAGCACATCGTCCTCGTGGACGAACTGCAACCGCGGGTCGTAGCCCAGCACGGTCGGCATCACGGGGATCGAGAAGTACTCGGCCAGCGCCGAATCGGCGAAGGGCCCCAGGATGTTCGCGAACCGCAGCACGCACACCGCGACGTCCGGCCGCCTGCGCGCGAAGCCCCGTACATAGCCCTCGACCTCGGCGGCGTCCTTGGCGAACCCGCCCGCCGGCAGCGACTTCGGCTGCGTGGTCTCGGTGAAGACGGCCGGATCCCGCGAGGTGCCCCCGTACACACTGGTACTGGACTTCACCACGAGCCGCCGGACCGTCGGTGACTTCTGGCAGGCCCCGAGGAGCTGCATCGTCCCGATGACGTTCGTTTCCTTGACGGTGCTGTGCGCCCCGCCGGTCCCCACGCTGCCTCCGGTCACCGCCAGATGGACCACCGTGTCGACGGCGTGCTCGGCCAGCACGCGGGCGATCGCCGACTGCCTGATGTCCGTACGGACGAATTCGGCCGATCCGAGCCGGTGCGGCGGAGTCACCGCGTCGACCGCGATCACCCGCTCGACATCCGGGTCGCGCTGGATGCGGCGCACGAAGCGGCCACCCAGCTGCCGGGCAGCCCCGGTGACGAGTACGACCTTCCCCACGAGCTCAGCGCCTCCCTCGAAGAAGTCCCCCGGCTGCACCGCAGCCCCTCCACCAGAATGGTGGAGGGGCTGCGGAGAACACGTACAGCTGCCGTTTACTTCTTGTTACGGCGCTGGACGCGGGTGCGCTTGAGCAGCTTGCGGTGCTTCTTCTTAGCCATCCGCTTGCGCCGCTTCTTGATAACAGAGCCCACGACTACCCTCGCTCACTTCTCTTCATTCGGTGCGGGGCGTCGGGGCCCACACGACCTACGTCGGCCTAGCCTACCGTCCCGAGCTCCGAGCTTGTAATCCGAGGGCACGCCGAGGTCAGTCTCAGGCCGACTCCACCCCCACATAGGACTCTCGGAGGTACTCGTGAACCGCGTTTTCGGGGACCCGGAAGGACCGGCCCACCCGGATTGCGGGCAGATGACCGTTGTGCACCAAGCGGTACACGGTCATCTTCGACACTCGCATCACCGAGGCAACCTCCGCCACGGTCAGGAACTGAACCTCACTGAGAGGCCTCTCGCCAGCAGCCATGACACACCTTGACCTTCCGCGCATGACGGGCACCGGCTTCCCCTCCGGTTACTCCTCGTCGTCGCACGCTCACTCCCCAGAGTAGGGGCGCGTGATACGAGTGGGGAAGAGGAGCTACGGCCACTCCTGCCACCCCGACAGACTGGCCCGATTGAGCACATAGCGAGTAAGCGGTCGGTAGTAGTCCGCACGCACCGCGTCATCGATCGGAACGGCCACCGCCACCCGCCCCTCGGCCTCGCCGACGAACAGCGCGGGATCGTCCGTATCCGCCAGCCCGATCGCCTCCACACCCAGCTGACCAGCACCGCAGACCCATCCGTGATCCCCCACGACCAACTCCGGCAAGGGCCCGCCGGCCTCCGCCAGGGCCCCCAGCGCGAGCCGGACGGGCAGCGGCGAATGGGAGTGCGCGCCGGTGGCACTCCCCGGCGACCGCACGCCGGGCTCCCGCACCAGTGCGACCCCCCGTACGTAATCGATGCTGTACGTGCGTACGCCGAACCGGGTCGCCATGTCGACGCTCACCCCCTGCGCCGGAGTGAGGACAACACAGCCCGCCGCCGACATCGCCTCGGCCAACCCGGCGTAGAAGCCCAGGAGCCGGTGCGGATGCCCCGTCCCGAACAGCACCGGCGAGCGCGCCCCGACCGCCGCCCGCAGCCGTCCGGCGAAGGCCTCCAGCGCCTCCATCGTCCGCTCCGGATCGATCACGTCCGGCCCGCTGACGTGCGCCGGGTCCGCCGAGACACCGCACTTGTCCGCCATCAGCCTCAGCAGGTCACCCTCGCCCCACGCCCACTCCGGATCCAGCCCGAGCAGCACCCGTGGATCACCCGCCGCGAACAGACGGTAACTGCGCAGGCTCTCCTCCCGGGAGGTCGCGATGGGCCCGGCCAACCGGGCGGCCAGCAGATGCGCACGCAGCGCGGCGGAGCTCAACACCCTCCGATGCTGCCCCAACCCACCTGGCGGATCATCAATTCCGGAGAACCGCCCCACAGTTGGCGTAACGATGCATCCCGCATCGTCAGGTCAGCATCCCCCGCAGCGGGAACACCGCGCGCCGGGTCGCGAGGACGGCCTGATCCGTGCGGTCCGCCGGGTCGTAGCCCGCGTCCCAATCCCGCCACTCCGCGTCACGCCCGTCCGTCATCCGGGCCGGCGCCAGCTGCCGCGTCCGCGCGTACACCTCGTCCCGCCACGACGCCGGGACCAACGTCGCCGGGTCGATCGGCCGGTGCGCGGCGATCGCCACCAGATGCGTCCACGACCGCGGTACGACGTCCACCACCGCGTACCCGCCGCCGCCGAGCGCCAGCCACCGCCCGTCCGCGTACTCGTGCGCCAGCCGGTGGCAGGCCTCCTGCACGGCCCGCTGCGCGTCCAGCGACACCGCCAGGTGCGCGAGCGGGTCCTCGAAGTGCGTGTCCGCCCCGTGCTGGGTCACCAGCACCTGCGGCCGGAAGTCCGCCAGCAGCTCCGGCACCGTCGCGTGGAAGGCCCGCAGCCACCCCTCGTCCCCGGTCCCGGCCGGCAGCGCGACGTTCACCGCCGAACCCTCCGCCGACGCACCGCCCGTCTCCTCCGGCCAGCCGGTCTGCGGGAACAGCGTGCGCGGATGCTCGTGCAGGGAGACGGTCAGCACCCGCGGGTCGTCCCAGAACGCCGCCTGCACGCCGTCCCCGTGATGGACGTCCACATCCACGTACGCGACCCGCTCGGCCCCCAGTTCGAGCAGCCGCGCGATGGCCAGCGCCGCGTCGTTGTACACGCAGAAGCCTGCGGCCCCGCCCGGCATCGCGTGGTGCAGCCCGCCCGCGAAGTTCACCGCGTGCTCGGCCTCGCCCCGCCACACCGCCTCCGCGCCCGCCACCGACTGCCCGGCGATCAGCGCGGACGCCTCGTGCATGCCGTGGAACGCGGGATCGTCCATGGTCCCCAGCCCGTACGAGCCGTCGGCCACCCCCGGATCCGCGGACACCTCGCGCACCGCGGCGACGTAGTCCTCCCGGTGCACGAGCCGCAGCGTCGACTCCCCGGCCGCGCTGGCCGCCCGTACCTCCACGGCCCGGTCCAGCCCGAAGGCGCGCACCAGGCCCATGGTCAGTGCCAGACGCACCGGATCCATCGGATGACTCGGCCCGAAGTCATACCTCGTTACCGCCTCGTCCCACATCAACAGCCCGGTCACCGGCTCGCCGCTCATGCCCGACACCGTATCGGGCCTCCCGCGGTCCGAACGAGCGGGCATGGAACAGCGTGATCAGCACGAGGACCATCGGCACGAGCATGGCCCCCCGGTAGCTCCACGCGTCCCCGATCGCGCCCACGAGCGGCGAGCCGATCAGGAAGCCGACGTAGTTGAAGATGTTCAGCCGGGCTATCGCCGTGTCCGAACCGCCCGGGAACAGCCTCCCGGCGGCCGCGAACGTCTGCGGCACGATCACGCACAGCCCGAGCCCCAGCATCGTGAAGCCCAGCATCCCCACCCACGCGCCCGGCGCCGCCGCGACGACGGCGAACCCGCCGGCCGCGACCACCGTCCCGCCCCGCACCACGGCCGCGGCCCCGAACCGCCGCACGCCCAGGTCCCCGACGGCCCGCCCGATCAGGGTGGTGACCATGTAGACGTTGTACGGGACGGTCGCCAGCTGCTCGGAGCTGCCCAGCACGTCCTGAAGGTACTTGGCACTCCAGTTCGCCACCGTCGAGTCCCCGATGTACGCACACGCCATCACCAGGCAGAGCGGCAGCAGCAGCTTCGCACCGCCGGCCCCGAGCCCCTTCTCCCGAACCTCCTCGAAGGGCGCGTCCACGTACCTGCGGCTGCCCAGCAGGACCAGCGGCACCAGCACCGCCACGGCCGGCAGATAGCTCGAGAACAGGTCCAGACGCCAGTGCGCCCCGGCCCACGCGGCCGAGGCACCGACGATCCCCCCGAGGCTGTAGGCCGCGTGGAACCCGAGCATGATGCTGCGCCCGTGCTCCCGCTGGAGGCTGACCCCGAGCATGTTCATCGAGGCGTCCAGCGCACCCACCGACAGCCCGAACACCCCCAGGGCCAGCGCCACCTGCCACATCCGGCTGCCGGCCCCCACGCCGAGCAGCGCCAGCAGCACCACGGGCTGCGCCCACCGCAGCACGGTGCTGGGGGCCACCCGCTTCACCAAGTGCTCGGTGGCCACGCTCGCGACCCCGGCGAGCACCGGGACGGCGGCGAGGAAGGCGGGCAGCAGCCCGTCGGATATCCCGTACCGGTCCTGGATGGCCGGGATCCGGGTCACGAGCAGCGCGAAGGCGACGCCCTGCGCGAAGAAGCTGAGCCCCAGGGCACTGCGGCCGCGCCGCAGCCGCACATCAACCGTCATGGCGGGTCAGCGTAGGGCTCGTGGCTACCGGTGGGTAGAGCGATCACACGGGCAGTTGCAGAAGCCCCGGGAGTTGCTTCATGTCACCGAAGTACGCGGTGGCCCCGGGGAGCCGCTCGGCGGGCAGCATCGCGGTGAAGGCGAACACGTCCATCCCCGCGGCCATGGCGGCCTGGATGCCCAGCGGGCTGTCCTCGATGACGACGCACCGCGCGGGCTCCACGCCCATGGACCGGGCCGCGTGCAGGAACAGGTCGGGCGCCGGCTTGCCCTGGCCCACGTCCTGGGAGCTGAAGATCCACTCTTCCTCGAACCATCCGTCGAGTCCGGCCACCCGGTGCCCGACGCGGATCCGCTCATGACTGCCGGAGGAGGCCAGGCAGTATCCGGTCCCGTGGGCGGTCAGCTCCCCGAGCACTTCCTCCACTCCGGGCACCGGCCGCAGCTCCCGCTCGAAGCCGGCGACGGTCCGCTCGTGCAGCGTCACGTCGAAGTCCTCCGGCAGCCGCTGCCCCGTCCGCTCGAGAACGAGGTCGTGCACCCGGTGCACGGCGGAGCCCATGTAGTCGCGGAGCGAGTCCTCGTACGAGGTGGGGTGCCCGAGCTCGCTCAGGTACCCGGCGAGGATGCTGTTGGCGAGCGGCTCACTGTCCACCAGCACGCCGTCGTTGTCGAAGATGACGAGGTCATAGCCCATCCCCCAACCCTACGAGCCGTCAACCCGGATCCACGGTTACCCCATGCCGGGCATACGACGGATTCTGCCGGTGAACGCAGAAAAGCCCCGCACCGAACCCGTAAGGATTCGATGCGGGGCTTCCGCAATGATTGTTCGGCGGCGTCCTACTCTCCCACAGGGTCCCCC
>NZ_JBHXNP010000103.1:0-34842 GCF_042719495.1 Streptomyces sp. NPDC058525 | reverse complement strand
GTTCGCACCGGGCCGGCCCTCTTCGCACGTCCGGACCGCGGGGTCAGCGGCGGGACCCGGCCGCGGGCGGGGCGAGCCGGGCGAAGCGGACGCGGCCGCCGATCTCCACGCTGCCGTCGGGGCCCGGGGCGGTGAGGATCTGGGAGCCCGCGCCCTGGATGATGTTGAGGGCGCGGCCCAGCTGGGCGGTGAGCAGGATCGCCGCCGAGCCGGTGGCCTCGTCCTCGGCGATGACCCCGTCGGCGCGGCGCGGGAAGCCGCGGGCCCGTACGCGCCCGGCGGTCTCGTCCTCCCAGGCCCACGCGTAGAGCCAGCCCTCGCCCGGCGGCGGGGCCGGCAGCGCCTCGACCTCGGCGACCGATGCGTACTGCTCGGTGTGCTTGCCCTCGACCCACTCGGGGCGGGCCGTGATCCAGGTGAACTCCCCGTCGTCGCGTGCCCATACGGGCCCGGCCGGCGGCCGGAGCTCCTCGATGTCCAGCAGCCAGGCCAGCCCGACCAGCGGATGTCCGGCGAAGGACATCCGCGTGCCGGGCGTGCGGATGTCGACGATCCCGCGCTCGGGATCGTCGACGAACACCGTCTCGCTGTAGCCGAGTTCGGCGGCCAGGGCCTGCCGCGACGCATCGTCGGGGCAGGCCCGGCCGTCACGTACGACACCGAGCAGGTTGCCGTGCCTGCCGTCGCCCGCGCAGAAGACCCTCAACACGTCGAGTTGATCGTTCACGCGGGCATTCAAGCACGGGTCAGCGCTGGGCCATGCGCCGCCTGCGGGCGAGGAAGACCGCACCGGCACCGGCCGCTATCACGGCGCCGGAGGTGCCGAGGAGGGCTCCGGCCGGGATCTCGGCGCCGGTGGCGGCGAGGTTGCCGCCGACGGTGGCCGCGGTGGCTCCGGTACCGCCCGTGCCGCCCGTGGTGCCGGTGCCCCCGGTGCCGCCGGGGAGGGTGGCGTCCTTGTCCACCGCCACGGAGACGGTGAGCGGGTCGATCGCGTCCCCGGCCTTGTACATGGAGCCGGTGGTGTCGTTGGCGAAGGCGGCCGCGCCCTCGGAGGTGAAGGCCGCCGGAACCGCGTTCAGCGCCAGGACGCCGTCCTTGGTCTTGTAGTCCGTCTTCGACAGGTCGAGCGTGGCGAAGGGGACGGCCGTCTTGCTGCCGGAGGCGTTCTTGACGTCCACGTAGAGCGTGCCGGTCTTGCCGGTGGCCGCGACGCGGGGGTTGGCGAAGGCCATGTCGATGCCGTGAGCGGCGTACTGGAAGCGCAGATTGCCCTCGAAGGAGACGTCCAGCGTCTGCTTCTTCGCGTCGAGCTCGCCCTTGCCGAGGGCGAAGTCGTAGAGGTCGCCGTTCTTGGCGGCGCCGCCGGCCGGGGTGATCGAGCCCGCGCTCAGGACGTACTTGCGGAAGGACTCCTTCACGCCCCACGTCAGCTTGGCGCTGAGGACCTTCTGCGGGCCGTCGGCCGGAACCGTCGGCTTCCCGGTGGGGGTCGCCGACTTCGTCGGGGTCGGGGACGGGCTCTGCGACTGCGACGGGGTCGGCGTCGGGGTGGGGGTCGGGGTCGGCGGGGCGGGCTTCTCGAACTCCAGCTTCGCGGTGAGCGGGTCGCCCGCCTTGTTCTCGTACGAGGCCGAACCGAGGGCGTCCGCGGCCTCCTTGGTGAGGGTGGTCCCCAGGTTGGCCATCGACTGGCCGGCGAAGGCCACGGCGGCCAGCGGCACGTCCTGGGTCGTGGCGCCGCCCTTGGTGACGTCCGCGGTGAGCTTCTTGGTGCCCGTGTCGATGCGGAAGTCCGAGAGCTTGACCTCGAAGCCGTGGCCGGTCGGCGGGGCGGGCGAGGAGAAGGTGACGCTGCCCTTGAAGGCGGCCTTCACGACGTGGCCGGCGGCGGGCTCGTACTGTCCGGTCGGCTCGCCGAACCGCAGGGTGCCGTCCTGGTTCTGCGTGGCGCCGTCCGCCACGGTGATGGTGCCCTTGGCCATGCCCGTCACGTAGGCGCGGTAGCTGGCGAGCACGCCCCAGTCGAGGGTGCCGCCGACGATCTTCACCGGGGCGGTCGGGGGGCCGCCCGCGGCGTTCGCGGGCAGGACCGGGGCGGTGGCGCCGAGGGCGGCGGCGGTGAGGACGGCGGCCGCGGCGGCGATCGGGCGGCGGTGGGACGACATGGCTGAGAACTCCTGGCAAGAGATACGGGAGAAGGGGGAGGGGGAGCGGGAGGCGGCGCGGCAGCCGTTACGGGGTTTCGGACCCGGCGCTGGCGGTGGTTCCGGCCTCGGCATCGCGCGCGGCTTCGGCCTGGGCCTGGGCGCGGCGCTTGCGGAGCACGAGGAGGACGCCGGCGGCGGCGAGTGCCAGCACGGCCACGGCCAGGGCGATGTACAGCCCCGTGTTCGAGGACTTCGCGGCCTTGGCGGCCGCCTCGGGGGAGGCGCTGGGTTCGGGCGAGGGTGCGGCCGTGGAGCCCAGGTCGGGCAGCGCGGGCAGCTTCGCGGTGGAGTCGAGGGCGATCGCGAGCGAGACGGGGTCCATCTCGGTGCCCGCCTTGTACATGGCGTTGAAGGCCTGGGAGCCGCCCTCGGTGAGGGTGGCGGGGGCCTCGGTGAGGGTGGCCAGGCCGCCCTCGGTCTTCAGGGCCTTGGCGTCGAACTCGACCAGCGCGACGGCGTTCTTCGTCGCGCCGCCGGAGGTGACGTCGGCGGACAGGACGCCCTTGCCGTTCTCCACGGTGACGCGCACCGCGCCGAGCTTCAGGTCCAGATGGGCGCCGGTGAAGTGGACGGTACCGGCGAAGGCGGCGTCAAGAGTGCCTTTCCCGCCGTCGTACGCGCCCTTGCCCTGTGCGAAACGGAACAGCGCGCCGCCGTCCTGGGCGCCCTCCGCGAGGGTCCACTTGCCCTGGCCGACCGAACCGGAGACGTACTCGCGGAAGGTGCGGCGCACGCCCCAGTCGACGGCGGCGTCGGTGAAGGCACCGGGCGTCTGCGGGGTCTCCGCTGACGTGCTCGGCTGCGGGCTGGGCGACTGCGAAGGCTGCGCGGACGGGGCGGTCTTGACGTCGGCGGAGAGCGTGACGGGGTCGAGCTGCGCGCCGGCCGCGTAGTAGCCGGCGAAGGCCTTGGCGCCCTGTTCGGTGAGGGTGGCCGGGACGTTCGTGAGGGTCAGCGGGCCGGTGGCGCCCTTCATGTCGACCCCGCGCAGGCCCAGGGTCGCGAACGGCACCTGGGACTGGTTGGTGACCGCGCCGGTGTCCTTGGCCTTGCTGGAGACGTCCACGTACAGGGTGCCGCTACCGCCGTTGATCTTGACGGTGGGGCGGCTGACGGTCATGTCCAGCTCGTAGACCCCGTCGGGCTTCTGGTGGCCCTGGAAGGTCACCCCGCCCGAGTACGAGGCCTCGAAGGCCCCTGACTCCGGGTCATAGGAGCCGGTCGCCGTGTGGAAACGGAACAGGCTGCCGCCCACGGTGGCGGCTCCGTTCTTCAGCTTGAAACTTCCTTTTGCCACTGGACCCGTGACATAAGTCTGGAAGGACGATTTGATGCCCCAGTCGAGTCGACCTCCCTGCACGGTGCCCGCCCGGGCGACGGTGGCCGGGAGCAGCGCCCCCAGCAGGGCCGCCAACAGGGCGACGGCGAACGTACGGGCGGGTCTTGTGGGCATGACTGCCCCCTCCAGGGTCTAGCGAGCAAGGTTAGGCTAACCTAAGCTAACCACGCCGGATGGGAAACCCCCGGTCACCACAAACCTCAGTCGGACGATCAGGACGGTGCCTTCGTGCCTACGCCCGCCGCGTCACACCGCTTCCCCCGTCTCGCTCTCGCCGTGGCAGCACTGGCACTCGCGCTGACGGCCTGCGGAGATACGGCCACCCTTCCGGGCCTATCCGCCCACACCGCCGCGGCACCGGACCGCGTGGAACCACTCACGCCGGCTCCCCAGCCCGCGCTGCCCGCGACGGTGCCCTCGGCCGACGGCACCTCGGTCACCATCACCTCGGCGGACCGCGTCATCCCGCTGACCGGCAGCCTCAACGAGATCGTCCACACCCTGGGCCTCGGCGAGAAGGTGGTCGCCAAGGACATCACCGCCACCTTCGAACAGGCCGCCGCACTGCCGGTGGTGACACGTGGCCACGACGTCTCCGCCGAGAGCGTGCTCTCGCTGCGCCCGACGCTGGTCCTCGCGGAGACCACCACGGGCCCCGCCGAGGCCGTCCAGCAGATCCGCGACGCGGGCGTCCCCGTCCTCGTCATCGCCCCCGCCAAGGCGCTGGAGGACGTACCGAAGCGGATCGACGCGGTCGCCGCCGCACTCGGGGTCACCGACGCCGGCACCCGACTGAACCAGCGCACCGCCGACCGGATCGCCGCCGTCCGCAAGGAGATCCCGGCCGCCTCCGGCAAGAAGCCCCGGGTCGCCTTCCTCTACCTGCGCGGCACCGCCTCGGTCTACCTGCTCGGCGGATCCGACTCCGGAGCGGCCTCGCTGCTGGAGGCGGCCGGCGCCGTCGACACCGGCAAGGAGTCCGGTCTCGGCAAGGACTTCACCCCGATCACCAGCGAGGCCCTGGCCGCCGCCGCCCCCGACGCGATCCTCGTCATGTCCAAGGGCCTCGAATCGGTCGGCGGCATCGACGGCCTGACGAAGATCCCGGGCGTCGCCCAGACCCCGGCCGGCATGGACCGCCGCGTCGTCACCGTTGACGACGGCGTCCTGCTCAACTACGGCCCGCGCACCGACCAGGTGCTGTCCTCCCTGATCACCCAGCTCTACAGCAAGGCCGCTTGACGTGACCCTCCCCGACAGACGGGCCTCCCTGCTCACCACGGCCCTCGTCGTCAGCCTGCTCGTACTCGCCCTGGTATCCGCCGGAACCGGCGCCTACCGCATACCCCTCGGGGACGTCATCGCCTCCGTCCAGCACCACATGGGGCTGGGCGGAGCACCCCTCGACCGGGTCGGGGAGAGCGTCCTGTGGAACGTGCGCCTGCCCCGCGTCGTCCTCGCGCTGCTCGTCGGCGCGAGCCTGGGCTGCGCGGGCGCCCTCATGCAGGGCGTCTTCGGCAACCCCCTGGCCGAGCCCGGCGTCATCGGGATCTCGGCCGGCGCCGCGGTCGGCGCGGTCGCCGCCATCGGGCTCGGGCTCAGCTTCTTCGGCAACTGGACCATCACCGTCTGCGCGTTCGTCGCCGGCCTGGTCACCGTGGCCTCCGTCTACTTCCTCTCCCGCAACGGCGGCAAGACCGAGGTCGTCACGCTCATCCTCACCGGCATCGCCGTCAACGCCTTCGCGGGCGCCCTCATCGGCCTGTTCGTCTTCTTCGCCGACAGCGGCCAGGTCAACCAGATCACCTTCTGGCAGCTCGGCTCCCTCGCCCAGGCCACCTGGCCCAAGGTGCTCGCCGTACTCCCCTGCGCCCTGGCCGGCCTGCTCATCGCCCCCTTCTACTCCCGCCGCCTCGACCTGCTCTCCCTCGGCGAACGCCCCGCCCGCCACCTCGGCATCGACGTCGAGCGGCTGCGCCTCGCCCTCATCCTGGTCGTGGCCCTGCTCACCGCCGCCGCCGTGGCCGTGGCCGGCATCATCACCTTCGTCGGGCTGCTCGTCCCGCACCTGCTGCGGATGGCCAACGGCCCCGGCCACCGCTTCCTGGTGCCCGGCAGCGCACTGGCCGGGGCCCTGGTCCTGGTCGCGGGCGACCTGGCCGCCCGTACCCTCGCCCAGCCCGCCGAGCTGCCGCTCGGCGTCCTGACCGCCCTGCTCGGCAGCCCGTTCTTCTTCTGGCTGCTGCGCCGCACCCGCCGCAAGCAAGGAGGCTGGGCGTGACCGAAGTGACCCGCAGGCTCGCCGGGCTGCTCTCCCGGAACCGGCGGACCGTCCCGGCCCGCCCCGCCCCCGGATCGGACCTCGCCGAGATCTCCGGCCTGCACGTGCGGCTCGGCCGGCGCGAGGTCCTGGCCGGCATCGACCTGACCGCCCGGGCCGGGGAGGTGCTGGCCCTGGTCGGCCCCAACGGCGCGGGCAAGTCCACGCTGCTGGCCGCGCTCGCCGCCGACCTGCCGGCCGCCTCCGGGGAGATCAGGATCGACGGCCGCCCGGTGCACGAGTGGTCCGCCCCCGACCTGGCGCTGCGCCGCTCCGTGCTGCCGCAGTCGGCCGCGCTGTCCTTCCCCTTCCCCGTCGCGGACGTCGTACGGATGGGCCGCGCGCCCTGGGCCGGCACCCCGTTCGCCGACGCGGACGAGGAGGCGGTGGCCGCCGCCATGGCCGCCACCGAGGTCACCGATTTCGCCGAGCGGCCCTTCTCCGCGCTCTCCGGCGGCGAACGGGCCCGCGTCGCGCTGGCCCGCGTACTGGCCCAGCGGGCGCCGCTGCTGCTCCTCGACGAGCCCACCGCCGCCCTGGACCTGCGCCACCAGGAGCTCGTGCTGCGGATCTGCCGTCAGCAGGCCGCCGCCGGGGACGCGGTGGTCGTCGTCCTGCACGACCTGGGACTGGCCGCCGCCTACGCGGACCGGGCCGCGATCCTGCACGACGGGCGGATCGCGGCGGCCGGGCCGCCCGCCGAGGTGTTCGAGGACGCGCTGCTCAGCCGCGTCTACCGGCAGCCCGTGGAGGTGCTCCCCCACCCGCACACCGGCGCACCGCTGGTGGTCCCGGTCCGGGGCGAGGCGGCCTGACGGCGCGACCCGGCCGGCCGTGGCGAGGCCTGACCCGGCCTCACCACAGCCGGTCGGTGCTCCCCGGGTACAGCGGGACGCGGATGCCCGTGAAAGCGGCCCGGTCCAAGTCCGGTTCGGCCGTGAAGAAGGCCGCGACCACCACCTTGTCGAAGCCCGGCGCGTCGGTGGCCAGCGGCTCCCCGGGCGTCCCGCCGACCAGGACCGTGCCGGGCAGCGGCGGGAAGCCGGCCGCCCCGTAGAACGCCGCCAGCGGCCCGTCGCAGCTGAACAGGGCCAGGTCCACGGCCGGATCGGCCGCCAGCTCGGCGCGGGCCGCCGCCACCAGCCGGCCGCCGAGCCCGCGGCCCCGCAGCTCCGGCCGGGTGACCACGCCGCTCAGCCCGGCCGCGCGGTACCTCCGCCCCGCGACCTCGATCTCCTTGTACAGCAGCGCCAGCGACGCGGCCACCGTGCCGTCACCGGCCGTCAGGAGCAGGGTCCGCGGCGCCAGGGCAGGATCGTGCCCGGGCGAGGAACCCGGCCAGGCCGCGGCCTCCAGGGCGGCGACCTGGCGGGCCTGCGCCGGGGGTACGGCGGCCTCGGCGAAGCCGGCCACCCGCAGGGCCCCGGTGTCCGCGCTCACCCGATCCGCACGCCCTCGCCGCCGACCCGGACCCGCGGGTCGCCCGTGCGCAGCTCCACCGTGAGCACGCCCGGCCGGCCCATGTCGGCGCCCTGGTGGAGGGTGAGCACGGCGTCCTGCGGGACCAGGCCGAGCTCGCGGGCGTACGCGCCGAAGGCGGCCGCGGCGGCGCCCGTCGCCGGGTCCTCGACGACCCCGCCGACCGGGAAGGGGTTCCGTACGTGGAACTCCGCCGGGCCCGCGCGCCACACCAACTGCACCGTCGTCAGGTCCAGGCGCCGCATCAGCGCCTCCAGCCGGGCGAAGTCGTACGAGAGGTCCGCGAGCCGGGCCCGGGTGCCGGCGCCGAGCACCAGGTGGCGCGCTCCGGCGTAGGCGATCCGGGGCGGGAACGCCGGGTCCAGGTCCGCCGCAGGCCAGTCCAGCGCGGCCAGCGCCTCGGCGAGGTCGTCCGCGCCGATCTCCTCGGTGTGCGGCTCCACACTGGTCAGCGTGGCCCGCAGCAGCCCGTCCCGCGCGGTGACGGACACCGGGACGGTCCCCGCCCGGGTCGCCAGGAGCACCTCCCCGGGGCCGATCCGCTCCCCCAGCGCCACGGCGGTGGCGACGGTGGCGTGCCCGCAGAACGGCACCTCGGCCTTCGGGCTGAAGTAGCGCACGGTGAAGGACCGGCCCGGCTCGCCGCCCAGCCCCTCGGGCGGAGCGGTCAGGAAGGCCGTCTCGCTGTAGCCCAGTCCGGCGGCGATGCCCAGCATCGCGGAGTCGTCCAGTCCGGCCGCGTCGAGCACGACCCCGGCGGGGTTGCCGCCCGCCGGGTCGCCGGAGAAAGCCGTGTAGTGAAGCACCTCAGTCGTCATGATCGGCTCAACTGCGGGGCCCCGGCGCGCATTCCCCGGCCGCTCGGGGCCGGCTCGAGCCTCGGCCCCGACCGATGTCAGCCCCGCCCGATGTCAGCCCCGACCGATGTACGGCATCGTCGTCGCCATCACCGTCGCGAACTGCACGTTCGCCTCCAGCGGGAGCTCCGCCATGTGCAGCACCGTGCGTGCCACGTCGCCCGCGTCCATCACCGGTTCGACGGCCAGCTGCCCGTTGGCCTGGAGGATCCCGGTCTGCATCCGCTCGGTCATCTCGGTGGCCGCGTTGCCGATGTCGATCTGCCCGCAGGCGATCCGGTACGGGCGGCCGTCCAGCGACAGGGACTTGGTCAGGCCGGTCATCGCGTGCTTGGTCGCGGTGTAGGCGACGGAGTTCGGGCGCGGCACGTGCGCCGAGATCGAGCCGTTGTTGATGATGCGGCCGCCCTGCGGCTCCTGGGCCTTCATCTGGCGGAAGGCGGCCTGCGCGCACAGGAAGGAACCGGTCAGGTTGACGTCGACCACCGAGCGCCAGGCCTCGTAGGAGAGGTCCTCCAGCGGGACGCCGCCCGGGCCGAAGGTGCCCGCGTTGTTGAAGAGCAGGTCGAGACGCCCGTACCGCTCGCGGACCGCCCCGAACAGCGCAGCGACCTCGTCCGGATCGCTGACGTCCGTCCGTACGGGGAACACGTCGGCGCCGGCCCCGGCCGCCCCGGCGGTCTCCTCGAGCGGCTCCTTACGGCGGCCCGCCAGCGCCACGGACCAGCCTGCCGCGGCCAGGGTCAGGGCCACTGAACGGCCGATTCCGGAGCCGGCCCCCGTCACTACAGCGATCTTCGTCGTGGGTTCGTCCATGGGGCCGCAGAGTACGTCACACGGCGCCCCAGTCCCCGGACGTTCCGATTGCTGAGAGCATGGGTCGGTCAGGGGTGCATAAAGAAGACAAGCAGACTGGAGTTCCGCATGTCGGAGAGAGGCCCCGTGACGGCCCGCGCACACGAACCGTCACCCGAAACGCCCTCCGTCCCCACCACCGCCGCACCCCTGAAGGCCGCACGCCGCACGGGCCTGCTGGTCACCTTCATACTCGGCGGGCTCACCGCCCTCCCGCCGCTGTCCATGGACATGTACCTCCCGGCCCTGCCGGAGGTCACCAACGTCCTGCACAGCCCTGCCGCCACCATCCAGCTCACCCTCACCGCCTGCCTCGCCGGCATGGCCCTGGGCCAGCTGGTCATCGGCCCGATGAGCGACAAGTGGGGCCGCCGCAAGCCGCTGCTCATCGGCATGGTCATGTACGTCCTGGCCACCGCGATATGCGCCCTCGCCCCGACCGCCGAGCTGCTGATCGCCTTCCGCCTGATCCAGGGCCTGGCCGGCTCGGCCGCGATCGTCATCGCACGGGCCGTCGTACGCGACCTGTACGACGGGGTCGAGATGGCCCGGTTCTTCTCCAACCTGATGCTCATATCCGGCACCGCCCCGATCGTCGCCCCGCTCATCGGCGGCCAGGTGCTGCGCTTCTCCGACTGGCGCGGGGTCTTCGTCGTCCTCACCGCCGTCGGCTTCGTCCTCACCCTGATGGTGTGGCGCAGCCTCGGCGAGACCCTGCCGCCCGAGCGGCGCCAGACCGGCGGCGTCGGCGCGGCCCTGCGGACCATGCGGGGACTGCTCGGCGACCGCGTCTTCACCGGCTACACGCTGGCCGGCGGCTTCGCCTTCGCCGTGCTCTTCTCCTACATCGCCGCCTCCCCCTTCGTGGTGCAGGAGATCTACGGTGCTTCGCCCCAGGCCTTCAGCCTGCTGTTCGGCCTCAACTCCTGCGGCCTGATCGCCGTCGGCCAGATCAACGGCAAGCTGCTGGTCGGCCGCGTCGACATGGACAAGACCCTGTCCGTCGGGCTCGCCATCACCACGGCCGCCTCCGTGGCCCTGCTGCTCATGGCGACCGGGGTGTTCGGGGAGGTCGGACTGGTCCCGATCGCCGCCGCCCTGTTCGTGCTGATGTCGGCGATGGGCCTGGTGCTGCCGAACACCAACGCGCAGGCCCTCATGCGCACCCCGCACGCCGCCGGCTCGGCGTCCGCGCTGATCGGCACCTCCTCCTTCCTGGTCGGCGCGGTCGCCTCGCCGCTCGTCGGGATCGCGGGCGAGGACACGGCCGTGCCCATGGCCGTGGTGCAGCTGGTCTGCTCGCTGCTGGCCGTGGCCTGCTTCGTCGGCATGTGCCGCCCCTGGCGCAGCCGCGAGTCCGAGGTGCCCGCGGCGCCGTAAACTTCGCGGGTGAACGTCTCCGCCCCCACCACCGCCGACACCCTCCGCAGCACGCTCGGCAGGCTGCTCGACGGACTTCCGCCCAAGCAGGCCGCGGCAGCCGTCGAGCGGCTCATCGCCAGCTACCGGGGGCAGACCCCCACCGACGCACCCGTGCTGCGCGACCGCTCCGACGTGGCGGCGTACGCGGCGTACCGGATGCCCGCCACCTTCGAGGCCGTCCGGGCCGCCCTGGACGGCCTCGCCGAGGCGGCCCCGCAGTGGGCGCCAGGCTCGCACGTGGACGTGGGCGGCGGCACGGGCGCCGCGACCTGGGCGGTCGACGCCGTCTGGGACGGGCCGCGGGAGACCACGGTGCTGGACTGGGCGGAGCCCGCGCTGGCCCTGGGCCGTGAACTGGCCGCGGCCTCCCCCTCCGAGGTGCTGCGCCGCGCGGCCTGGCGGCGGGCGGTCATCGGCTCCGGGCTGACGCTGCCGGAGGCCGACCTGGTGACGGTCTCGTACGTACTGGGCGAGCTGACCCCGCAGGCCCGTACGGCCGTCGTCGCCGAGGCGGCGCGCGCCGGCCAGGCCGTGGTGATCGTCGAGCCGGGCACTCCGGAGGGGTACCTGCGCATCCGCGAGGCCCGCGACCAGCTGATCGCGGCCGGGCTGCGGGTCGCCGCCCCGTGCCCGCACGACGGGACCTGCCCGATCGAGGTCGGGCAGGACTGGTGCCACTTCTCGGCGCGGGTCAGCCGGTCCTCCCTGCACCGCAAGGTCAAGGGCGGCTCCCTGCCGTACGAGGACGAGAAGTTCAGCTACGTCGCCGCGACCCGCTTCCCGACGGAGCCGGCCACCTCCCGGATCACGCGGAAGCCGCAGATCCGGAAGGGGCTGGTCCTGCTGGAGCTGTGCGGCCCCCAGGGCGAGGGCCTGACCCGGGCCACCGTGACCAAGCGCCACGGCGACCTCTACAAGGCGGCGCGGGACGCCGACTGGGGCCAGGGCTGGCCGCCGCCCGCCTCCGAGGACTAGGACGCCGGGCCCCGGGGACCCGGGGAACCCGGGGCCCTGAAGCCTGGTCTCCCTAGGGCCTCAGCTCCTGGGTGCAGCACTTCACGCTGCCGCCGCCCTTGAGCAGCTCGCCCAGGTCCATCGGCACCGGCTCGAACCCCCGGTCCCGCAGCGGGGCCAGCAGCCCGGTCGCCGCCTGCGGGAGCAGCACGTGCCGGCCGTCGGAGACCGCGTTCATGCCCAGGGCCGCCGCGTCCTCGTCCCCGGCGAGCAGCGCGTCGGGGAAGAGGCGTTTGAGCACGGCCTGACTGCCCGGCGAGAAGGCCGCCGGGTGGTACATGACCTCGTCCCCGTCCAGGACGCACAGGGCCGTGTCCAGGTGGTAGTAGCGCGGGTCCACCAGGTCGAGGCCGATGACGGGACGGCCGAAGAACTCCTGTGCCTCGTCGTGCGAGAGCGGGCTGGAGCGGAAGCCCCGGCCGGCCAGGAGGTAGCTGGCGGTGACGGCGAAGTCGCCCTCGCCCTCGTTGACGTGGGACGGCTCGTGGACGTCCCGGTAGCCGTGGCCGCGGAACCACTCCAGGTGGATCTCGGCCTCGGCGGCCCGCTCCGGATAGGCGAACCGGGCCCCGAGCACCCGGCCGTCGACGACGAGCGCCCCGTTCGCCGCGAACACCATGTCGGGCAGCTCGGGGTGCGGTTCGAGGGTTTCGACGGTGTGCCCGAGGGAGCGGTAGCGGTCCCTCAGGTCCTCCCACTGGGCGAGGGCGAGGGGCAGGTCCACCGGTTTCGTGGGATCCATCCACGGATTGATGGAGTAGGTGACCTTGAAGTGCACGGGTGGGCACATCAGATAGCGCCGGGGTGTGGCGTCTCTGCGCAAAGAAGGCTCCTCACGACTTACGGCGAGTGTGGAGAGAATCGTCTCTCCTCACGCCGGACACCGCAGTGAACTGATTGGGTGGTTTAACGGACAAGAGGAAGACGAGACGTCTCGATTGGTAGTTTCAGGACATGACCAAGACCCCTGACGCCACCCGCCGCAGCGACCGCTCCCGGCGGGCCATCCTCGACGCCGCGCTCGCACTGGTCGGGGAGGTCGGCTACAACAAGCTGACCATCGAGGCGATCGCCGCCCGGGCCGGGGTCGGCAAGCAGACCATCTACCGCTGGTGGCCCTCCAAGGCGGCCGTCCTCCTCGACGCCTCGCTCTCGCTCGCCGGCGAGGCCGAGACGGAGGGCCAGTGGACGGGCTTCCCCGACACCGGGGACCTCGCGGCCGACCTGAAGTACGTCCTGCGGGCGACGGTGGACGAGCTGTGCGACGAGAAGTACGCCGCCCCCGCGCGCGCCCTGACGGCGGCCGGGGCCACCGACCCCGAGCTCGGAGCCCGTTTCAACGAACGGCTGCTGGAGCCGCAGCTCGCCCTGTACGAGGCGCGGTTGCGCTCGGCCCGCGAGGCCGGCCAGCTGGCACCGGACACCGATCTGCGGCTGACGGTGGAGATGCTGCTGGGCCCGCTCACCTACCGCTGGCTGCTGCGGACACAGCCGCTGACGCACGCCTTCGCCGACGCGCTGGTGGACCGGGTACTGGGCGGGGTGGCCAACGTCACCAGCCGCTGACCGGAATTGAAATGGCTGAATTCTGTGCTTATGTGGGGGTTGCCGGTCACCCATCCCCAACCCCCCGGTCACCGAGACCGGTCACCCGGGGCGCAGGATGGTGGGACCATGTGAAGGTCCGCCGGGGATACGGTGAGGTGAGGGGATAGATGGGGTCTGAGTCCGGCCGCGTCAAACGCGGCGAGCAGAGCAGGATTTCCCAGTGGCTGCGCCGGCGGCAGAAACCCATCGCCGAGGACCCCGGGAAAGAGCGCGAGGCGCTCCTCCTGGCCGTCGCCGCCGCCGGTCTGCCGCTCGCACCCGCCGCCCATCCCGCCGGTTACCGATGTTCGTGCGACCGGATCGGCTGTCCGACCCCCGCACGCCACCCGCTCTCCTTCGCCTGGCAGACCCAGTCGACCACCGACCGCGCGCAGGTCGAACGGTGGGCGCGCAACCAGCCCCAGGCCAACTTCATCACCGCGACGGGCATGGTCCACGACGTCCTGGACGTCCCCCTGGAAGCGGGCACGGCCGCCCTCGCCCGCCTGCTGGAAGCGGGCATCGAGGTCGGGCCGGTCGCCGAGTCGGGCGGCACCGGGGAACAGGCCCGGATGCTCTTTTTCACCGCCACCCGCGGTACTCCCGAGGACGAGGACGAGTGGTGGCCCTGCGAACTGGACTGCCATCCCGAGACGATGGACGAGCACCCCGGCCTGCGGTGGCACTGCCGCGGCAGCTACGTCCTGGTGCCGCCGGCGGCCCTGCCGGGTGACGAGGCCGTGACCTGGCTCCGGGGCATGGAGCACCCCCTCCCGGACCCCCTCACCCTCCTCGAAACCCTGACGGACGCCTGCGCCACGTACGCGGGCACCGCAAACCTCACCCCAGCCGCCGTAGCCTGGCCCCTGGGCCACTAGCCCCCTGGGGCTCCGCCCCAGCCCCCGCGCCTCAAACGCCGGCGGGGCTGGAGTCGCCCCCGAGTATGCACGTGCGGGCACAGGATCGGGGCTCTGCCCCGGACCCCGCGCCTCAAACGCCGGCGGGGCTGGTTTTCGCCTCCCCGACGCCACACGTGCGGGCACAAGACCGGGGTCCACGCCCGAAGAATCCTGCCGGGCCATATCCAGCCTCGCCGGCGTTTGAGGCGCGGGGTCCGGGGCGGAGCCCCGATTTTGTGCCCGCAGAGGCAGGCCGGGGTCCGTCACATTCAGCCTCGCCGGCGATTGAGGCGCGGGGTGCGGGGCGGAGCCCCGGGGGCGGCCCGGCGGGGGTCAGTGGTGGATCTGGGTGACCACCACGTCCAGACCCCAGGCCCGGCCCGCCTTCGCCGGCGCATCGGTCTCGACCACGTAGCCCAGCCCCCGCAGGACCTCGACCAGTTCGCCCGGCGAAGCCGGAGCGGCTCCCGCGAGCAACAGGTCCCGCACCAGCCGGCCCTTCGTCGCCTTGTTGAAGTGGCTCACCACGGACCGCTTCTCCACCCCGTCCACCACCTGCGAGTGCAGCACCCGCACGGTGGCCGTCCGCCCCGCCACCTCCCCCTTCGGCTTCCACGCCGAGGCGTACGCCGCCGACCGCAGGTCCAGCACCAGCCCCTCCCCGGCAACGGCCGGCAGCACCTCCGCCATCGGCCCCCGCCAGTACGCCCCCAGCGCACCGCGCCCCGGCAGCTTCACGCCCATCGAGCAGCGGTACGACGGGATCCGGTCGGTGATCCGCACCGCACCCCACAGCCCCGAGAACACCAGCAGCGACTCCTCGGCCCGCGCTCGCGCCACCGGCGTCAGGTCCGCCAGCCCCAGCGCGTCGTACAGCACGCCGGTGTAGATCTCCCCGGCCGGCCGGGCCGGGGCCGACCGCAGCTCCGCGTTCTTCGCGACCTCGCCGCGCAGGCCCTCGCTCAGGCCCAGCACCTCGCGCGCCTTGAGCTCGTCGGCCGCGCACAGTTCGACCAGTTCGTCCAGGACCCCCGCACGGGCCTCGGCCAGACCGGGCAGCGACAGCGACTCCGGCTTCAGGGGAGCGCCGGAGCCGCCGGCGGCCTTTCCTTCGGACGGCGGCAGCAGCACGAGCACGGTGGATCTCCTTCGGTACGACACGGCGCAGGGGATGCGGCCCCCGAGCCAGGGTAGACGGCCCGGGCGCCCCGCCCCGTCCCTCGGCCCCGGCCGCCGCCCGGCCACGACCGAAGCCGCCCGAACCGCGCATATCGCCCGGCCAGGGCCTAGGCTCGGTCCATGCCACGCCGCCACATGCACATGACCGGCGCGGAGGGGGCTGCCCTGCGGGCCGCCCTGCGCGCACTGCGGACCAAGCTGGACGTGCCGGAGGAGTTCCCGGCCGAGGTGCTCGCCGAGGCCGAGCGGGCCGCCCGCGAACCCCGCCTGCCCGACACCGACGCCACCGACCTCCCCCTCTTCACCGTCGACCCGCCGGCCTCGCGCGACCTCGACCAGGCCATGCACCTGGCACGGCGGCCCGCCGGCGGCTTCCGCGTCCACTACGCCATCGCCGACGTCGCCGCCTTCGTCACCCCGGGCGGCGCGCTCGACACGGAGGCCCACCGCCGGGTCACCACCCTCTACTTCCCCGACGGCAAGGTTCCGCTGCACCCGGCCGTGCTCTCGGAGGACGCGGCCAGCCTGCTGCCCGACCGGACCCGCCCCGCACTGCTCTGGCGCCTCGACCTCGACGCCGAGGGCCGGGTGGAGACCACCGACGTCCGCCGCGCCCTCGTCCGCAGCCGGGCCAAGCTCGACTACGACGGCGTGCAGAAGGCCATCGACACCGGCACGGCCGAGGAACCCGTCGCCCTGCTCCAGGACATCGGCCGGCTCCGCGAGGCCCTCGAAGTGGAGCGCGGCGGCATCTCCCTGAACGTGCCCGAGCAGGAGGTCGTCGCCCACGACGGCTCGTACAGCCTGGCCTACCGGGCCCCGCTCCCCGCCGACGGCTGGAACGCCCAGATCTCCCTCATGACCGGCATCGCCGCCGCCGACCTGATGCTGGCCGCCGGAACCGGAATCCTGCGGACCCTCCCGCAGGCCCCCGACGGCGCCGTCGGCCGACTCCGACGGGCGGCCAAGGCCCTGCGGATCGACTGGCCGCACCACGTCCCGTACGCCGAACTCGTGCGCTCCCTCGACCCGCACCGCCCCGCCCACGCCGCCTTCCTCCAGGAGTGCACGGCCCTGCTGCGCGGCGCCGGCTACACCGTGTTCACCGGCGGCGAGACCCCGGACCCCGCGATCCACGCGGCGGTCGCGGCCCCGTACGCCCACTGCACCGCCCCGCTGCGCCGGCTCGCCGACCGGTACGCCGGCGAGCTGTGCCTGGCGGCGGTGGCCGGAGCCGAGCCCCCGCGGTGGGCGGTGGCGGCGCTGGACGCGCTGCCCAAGGAGATGGCGGACGGCGCGCGGCTGGCCAACGGGGCCGAGCGGGAGTGCGTGGACCTCGTCGAGGCCGCCCTCCTCAAGGACCGCGTCGGGGAGACCTTCGAGGCCACGGTGATCGAGGTCAAGGACCGGGAGCCGCTGGAGGGCACGGTCCACCTGGAGGACCCGGCGGTGGTCGGCCGCGTGGTGTCGACCGCGCTGGAGCTGCCGCTGGGCGAGCGGATCCGGGTCCGCCTCGCGGAGGCGGACCCGGGCACGGCGAAGGTCCTCTTCGCCCCGGCGTGACGAGGTCCGCCCGGAGGTCCGGCTACGCGGGCTGACGCAGGGCGCTGACCAGCGCGCGCGGATCGTCGGCGTGGAAGCGGATGGTCCGCGCCGCGCCGACGGCGCCGAGCGGCCGGGTGAAGGACAGCGGCCGGGTCAGCTCCAGGGTCACCGTGGTCTGGCTGCCCACGATCAGGTCGAGCTCCCCGTCCTCGGACAGCGTGACCAGCCGGCCCTGCGGATAGCGCCGGTCGACCCGGACCGAGGCCACCGCGTCCGGCGGCACGACGAGGTCGAACAGGGCCCCGTACCGGATCCGCAGCGAGCCGTCGGACCGGACCACGTGCGGCCGCGCGACACAGGCGGCGTGCAGGGCGAGCACGAGCAGGATCCCGTACACGTCCAGGACGAGCACCACCCGGTGGACGGCGGGCCAGGGGATGAGCACAGCCAGGGCGATGGTCTCGATCACCGACACGAAGACCATCCCGTACATCATGGCGGTCTGCGGCCCCGTGTACGCGGCGGCCACGTCCCCCGCCGCCACCCCGTGCTTGCGGCGCAGCACCCACCAGCCGAGGGAGGCCGTGGCGCGCAGCTCGTGCCGCAGCAGCCGCCGGACCTGGACGGGGACAACCGTGTGCACTGCCTCCCGCCGGGCCTCGCGGGGCGCCGCTCCCCGGGCGCGGGCGGCGGCGTACAGCGAGCGCAGCACCCAGGCCTCCAGCAGGAGTACGGCGAGCACCAGGGCCTCGGCGGCCGCCACCGCCCACCCGGGCAGCCGTACGCCCGCGACCAGGCAGCACACCAGCACCAGTTCCCCCGGTATGACGGCCGCGGCCGCCGTCCGTGCCACCCGTACCCCGTTCATCCCCGGCCCCTCTCCATGAACGCCTCCATCACCCGGCGGACGACTTCCGCCTGCGCGGGCTCGAACTCGGCGAGCAGCGCCTCCTTGAACCCCGGTACGACCGGCCCGCCCTCGGCCGGTACCGCCGCGAACACCTCGTCCGGCACGGCCGCGACCAGTTCCGCCGCCAGCACCGGGATCCGCGGATCGTCCGCGGGGGCGTCGGCGAGCTCGTCCAGCCGCTCGTACAGGGCCAGCACCGCGGGATCGGCCGCAAGCGGCCCGAGCGCCGCGTACAGCTCCTCGCCGGCGGCGCCCGAGGCGTCGAGCAGCGTCAGGTGCTCGCGGTCCTTCGCGGCGGACGGCGAACCGGTGGGCGGCGCCTTGGCGAGCAGCGCGGCGAGCGCGGGCGACAGCGGCTCGGCCTCCCCGGGCGGGGCGGCCAGCAGCACGGCGAGCCGGCGCCGGCGCTCGGCGATCTCGGCCTCCTGGCGGGCCAGGTCGGCGTCGAGCTCTTCGAGTACGTCGGCCAGCTCGCGCCCGGCGTCGTCCGCGAGGACGTCGCGCACCTCGTCCAGGCTGAGCCCGAGCTCGGTGAGCCGGCGCACGCGGGCCAGCAGGACGGCGTCGCGGACGCTGTAGGCCCGGTAGCCGTTGGGGCGCCGCTCCGGTTCCGGGAGCAGCCCGACATGGTGGTAGTGCCGGATCGCCCGGGTCGTGACCCCGACGAGCGCGGCGATCTCTCCGATCCGCATGCCCCCAGTAGAAACCCTGCCGTTGCGTCAAGGTCAAGGGGCGACGGCACAGCCGGTAACATGGTCGCCACGGCAGACGAGTCGGCCGGGCGGCCGCGTCGGGATCTCCGGATCCCGCCGAGGAACGTCCGGGCTCCACAGGGCAGGGTGGTGGGTAACGCCCACCCGGGGTGACCCGCGGGACAGTGCCACAGAAAACAGACCGCCTGGGGCTTCGGCCCCCGGTAAGGGTGAAACGGTGGTGTAAGAGACCACCAGCGCCTGAGGTGACTCAGGCGGCTAGGTAAACCCCACCCGGAGCAAGGTCAAGAGGATCCGTCCCCGGACGGGTCTGCGCGAACGCTCGAGGGCTGCCCGCCCGAGTTCGCGGGTAGACCGCACGAGGCCGGCGGCAACGCCGGCCCTAGATGGATGGCCGTCTCCCCGGCGACCGCGAGGTCACCGGGTGACAGAACCCGGCGTACAGGCCGGCTCGTCTGCCGTTCCCACCCCGTTCGGGGTGCCGCGAACACGAGAACCCCCCGCCCGTACGGGCGGGGGGTTCTGTGCGTGCACCGGTCCGCCGGCCTCCGTGCCTAGCGCAGGTGCGAGGTGTCGTTCAGGAGGCGGACCGAGGCGTTGCCGTCCCCGTAGTAGGCCACCGCCGACAGGGAGGCCGCCGACAGTTCCATGCGGAACAGGGATTCCGGCGGGGCGCCCAGGGCGAGGCGGACCAGGATCTTGACCGGGGTCACATGCGTGACCAGGAGGACCGTGCGGCCGGCGTGCTCGGTGAGGAGCCGGTCGCGGGTCGCCGAGATCCGGCGGGTGGCGGTCGTGAAGCTTTCGCCGCCGCCGGTCGGGGCCGCCCGCGGGGAGTCCAGCCATGCCTGGAGGTCGTCGGGGTAGCGCTCGCGGACCTCGGCGAAGGTCAGGCCCTCCCAGGCGCCGAAGTCGACCTCGCGCAGGCCCTCTTCGACCGTCACCGTGAGGCCGAGGCGGTCGGCGACGGCCTGGGCGGTCTCGCGGCAGCGGCGCAGCGGGGAGCTGATGACCGTCTGCACGGTGCCGCGGGCGGCCAGTGCCTCGGCCACGGCGGACGCCTGGCGCCGCCCGGCCGGCGACAGCTCGGGGTCGCTGCCCCCGGTGCCGGAGAACCGCTTCTGCGGGGTGAGGGCGGTCTCGCCGTGCCGGAGCAGCACGAAGGTGGCGGGCGTCCCCAGGTCGGGCCCCCAGCCGGCGCCGCCGGTGCCTCCGGCGGCGGGCCGGGGCAGGCCGGTCCCGGCCGGGGCGGATACCGCTGCCGGGGCCGGGATCAGGCCCGGTTCGGCGAACAGCGTGTCGGTGCCCGCCGGTTCGGCGGAGGCGGCGACGCGGGCCGCGCGGGTGTCCGCGGCCTCGGTGGAGGCGAAGGCTCCGGAGGCCGGGCCGGGCGCGGTCGCAGCCGCCGGTGCGGTGGCCCGCGTACCCGGGCCCGAGGCCAGGGCCGCGCGGACCGCCGCGGCGCCCTTCGCCGCGTCTCCCGGCGGACCGGCCGGGGCTGTGGCGGCGCCGCGGTCGAGGGCGGCGGAGGACGCCGACGGCTCCCACTGCCTGCCGCGCTTGCCCGCGTCCATGGCCTCGTTCGCGAGCCGGTCCGCGTGCTTGTTCTTCTCGCGCGGGATCCACTCGTACGTCACCTGGGCGCGCGGCAGGATCTTCGCGGCCTCGGCGGCGAGCGGCTTCATGTCCGGGTGCTTGATCTTCCAGCGGCCGGACATCTGCTCGACGACCAGCTTGGAGTCCATCCGGACCAGGACCTGCGCGTCGGACGCCAGTTCGCGGGCCGCCTTGAGCCCGGCGATCAGGCCCTTGTACTCGGCCACGTTGTTCGTCGCGACGCCGATGTACTCCGCGCGCTCGGCCAGCGTCTCGCCCGTCGCCGGATCGAGGACGACCGCGCCGTAGCCCGCGGGCCCCGGGTTGCCCCGGGAGCCGCCGTCCGCCTCCACGACGAACCGGACAGACCTCTGCATCAGATGCCCGAGTCGGCCGTACGGACCAGGATGCGGCCGCAGTTCTCGTGGCGCACGACCTGGTCACGGGCCGCGGCCTTGATCTCGTTGACCTCGGCCATGTCGAGCTCGAGGCGGCAGCCCTCGCAGCGGCGCTGGTAGAGGCGCGCGGCGCCGACCCCGCCCTGCTTGACGCGGATCTTCTCGTACAGGGCCATCAGGTCGGCCGGCATGGAGGTGACGATGACCTCGCGGTCCTTGGTGACCTTGGCGGCCTCGGCGTCGAGCTCGCCGGTGGCCGCGTCGCGGCGCGCGGTGGCGTCGGTCAGCTTGGCCTCGAGCGCGGAGACGCTCCCGGTGAGGCCGGTGACCCGCTCCTGCGCGGCCTCCAGGCGCTCCATGACCTCCAGGACCACGTCCTCCAGGTCGCCCTGCCGCTTGGCGAGGGAGACGACCTCGCTCTGCAGGTTGGCCAGGTCCCGGGCCGAGATGCCCACGCCGGAGTCCAGTCGCTGCTGGTCGCGGGCGGCGCGCTGGCGCACCTGGTCCACGTCCTGCTCCGCCTTGGTCTGCTCGCGCGCGGCGTCGCTGGCCTGGGTCTGGGCGGCGACGAGCAGGTCGCGCTGCTGGCTGAGGTCCTTGGTCAGCGAGTCGACCTCGGCGTGCTCGGGCAGCGACTTGCGCTTGTGGGCGAGCTGAGACAGCCGCACGTCCAGGGCCTGGACGTCGAGAAGTCGGATCTGGTCGGCGGGCTCGGCGTTCAGTTGGGGGCTCCAGAGATAGAAGGGTGTGTGACGGACGGCGCGTGCGCCGTCCACGGGTCGGTGACCGTGCGCGAGACGTGGGTGCGCAGACCCCAGCCGTGGCGCTCGGAGATCGCGTCGAGCTGGGCCGCTGCCTGCTCGCACCAGGGCCACTCGGTGGCCCAGTGGGCGGCGTCGACGAGGGCGAGCGGGCTCTGCTCGCGGGCCTCGGAGACCGGGTGGTGGCGCAGGTCGGCGGTCAGGAAGGCGTCCACGCCGGCGGCGCGGACCTGCTCGAAGAGGCTGTCGCCGGAGCCGCCGCTGACGGCGACGCGGCGGATCAGGGCGTCCGGGTCGCCGGCGACGCGGATGCCCTGGGCGGTCTGCGGCAGCCAGGCCGCGGCGCGTGCGGCGAACTCGCGCAGCGTCTCGGGGTGGTCCAGTTCGCAGATCCGGCCGAGGCCGCGGCGGCCCGCGGGGTCGGTGGGGTCGGGCACCAGCGGGCCGGTGATCCGCAGGTCCAGGGCGCCGGCGAGGGCGTCGGAGACTCCGGGGTCGGCGGTGTCGGCGTTGGTGTGGGCGACGTGCAGCGCGATGTCGTTCTTGATCAGCGTGTGCACGACGCGGCCCTTGAAGGTGCCGGCCTCGACTGTGGTGGTGCCGCGCAGGTAGAGCGGGTGGTGGGTGACGATCAGGTCGGCGCCGAGCTTCACGGCTTCGTCGGCGATCTCCTGTACGGGGTCCACGGCGAACAGCACCCGGGAGACCTCGGCTTCGGGGTCGCCGCAGACGGTGCCGACGGCGTCCCACTGCTCGGCCCGCGAGGGCGGCCAGAGAGCGTCCAGCGCGGCGATGACTTCAGAGAGACGGGGCACGGTGCAAGGCTACCGTCCGTGGCGCCCGCCCCACGGCCCGACCGCTCGTGGGCCGGGCCGGGGGCCCGCTCGGGGACGCGGCCGCGCCGGCCGCCTACTTCACGAGGAAGCCGCGCAGGTCGTCGAGGACCTTGTCGGCCGCGGTCACGCCGAGGCCCAGGTACCAGGTCTCGTCCGGGACGCCCTTGGCGTGGCCCTGCTGCACGGCGCCCAGGTTCTTCCACAGCGGGTTGGCCTCGGCGGAGTCGCGCTTGGTCTTGTCCTTGGCCCCGTAGACGCCGGTGAAGATCCAGTCGGCGGCGGCCTCGTCCATCCGCTCCGGGCTGATCTCGACGGCAAGGTCCTCGACCTGCTGGTTCTGCGGGCGCGGGATGCCGGAGTCCTTGAGGACGGTGCCGATGAAGGAGGCCCCGGCGTACAGGCGGGTCTTGCCCGGCATGTAGCGCAGCATCGTGACGGTCGGCTTCTTCTCGCCGAGGTCGGTGCCGAGCTTGGCCGCCTTGGCCTGGTAGGCGTCGAGCTTGGCCTTGGCCTCGGCGGTCTTGTCGAGCGCGGCCGCGTTCAGCAGGTAGTTCTCCTTCCACGGGAAGCCGGGGCGGATGGAGAAGACGGTCGGGGCGATCTTCGAGAGGGCGTCGTACTTGTCCGCGGCGCGCAGCTGGCTGCCGAGGATCAGGTCCGGCTTGAGGGCGTTGATCGCCTCCAGGTTGAGGCTGTTGATGGTGCCGACGGACTTGGGGTCGCCGGCGTCCTTCTTCAGGTACTCGGGAATGCCCTCGTCGCCCTCGGACGGCGCGTAGCCGACGGGCTGCATGCCCAGTGAGACAACGTTGTCCAGCTCGCCGACGTCCAGGACCACGACACGCTTGGGGGCGGCCTTGAGCTCGGTGGAGCCCATGGCGTGCGTGACGGTGCGCGGGAACTGCCCGGCCGCGGCGGTGGTCCCGAACGCGGCCGTCCTCTTGGCGGCCTCGCCGAACTCCTTGCCGCCCTGTGCGACGGCCTTCTTGTCGCCGCCTCCGGCGGGGGCGGGGTCCTTGGCCCCCTTCGCGTCCTGGCCGCCGCACGCGGTGAGGGCGAGCGCGGCGGCTGCGGCGAGGGCGACGGCGGCGGTTCCGCGGCGTCGGAAGGACATGTCACATCTCCAGGGGTGGGGGGCGGGACCGGCCAGGGATCGAGTTAGGCATACCTAACCGGATGCCCACCCTAAACGTCCCGCTCTCACCCAGCACAATCGCCGCCGCACGCTCACGCGAACCGCCGCCCGGCCACCCGTACGTGTGAAGCGGGGTTGGTCGTGTTGTTCGGGAGGAAGTGCGAAAACTAGCTTCCTCACCGGAGGTGACGCACGGATGACTGTCTGTGCCATCGAAACGACGATCACGGCCCCGTTCACGATCGCCGCGGACGGGGCGTACGCCGCCCGGCTCGCCGGGAACGGCGAGGCGCTCTACGCGGAGCGCTGGACCCTGGCCGGGCCCGAGCCGTACGCGGTGCCGCTGCCGCTCGCGCAGCCCGAGGAGGCCGACAGCGAGGTGCTGCCGCTGGCCGACGGGCGGGTGCTGATCCACCGGCGGGTGGCGGACCGGCACGCCTTCGCCCTGCTGTACCCGACGGGCGCCGCGGCGGGCCCGCGCACCGGGGAGCTCCAGCTCGGCGGGGTGGAACGGGAGGACGGGGTACGGGTCCGCCTGCTGCCCCCGTCCCCGGACGGGCGCGGCGCCTTCGCCCTGGCCGCGGGCGTGGCCGGCACCACGGTCTGGCAGGTGGCCGGCGGCGCCTTCGGGCCGCAGCGGGTGGCCGAGGTACCCGGCCGCTGCTCCGGCGGCGTCTGGCTGGACCGGACGGGCCGGCTGCTGGCCCTGGACCGCGAGCTGGACGGCACCACGAAGGCCGTGGCCGTGGACCTGGAGCGCGGCGGCGAGGTGTCCCCGCTGCTGCAGATCGCGGAGGGCAGCGAGGACCGGCTGCTACTGGCCGACCCCGACAGCGGGCTGCTGCTGATCCGCTCCGACGCCCCCGGCGAACCGCGCCTGGGCTGGGGGGTGCTGGGCAGCTCCCTGCCGGTCCGCTTCCCGGAGTGCCTGCGCCACCAGGACGCGACCCCGTTCGCGGTCCAGCCGGGCCAGGCGCTGATGCCGGAGACCTGCGGGGTCGCGCTGCGGATGGGCCCGTCGGGGGAGGGCGGCATCGGCCTGTGGCGCCCCGCCGACCGGCACGTCTTCCGGCTCGGGGCGCCCCAGGGCTGGCTGGGCGGGACGGGGCTGTGGAGCACGGAGGGCCGCCTGCGCCTCCCGTACGCGACCCCGGACGTGCCCTGCGGGATCCTCGGGCTGGGCATTCCGCTCGCCCCTCCCCCGCCGGTCCGCCTGGACCCCGTACCGCCGCCCGCGCCCCGGCCGGTACCCCTCCAGCAGGCTCCGCTCAGTCGTGCTTGAGGCCCAGCACCTCCGTCGCGGCGAAGGTCTCGTTCGCCGGGCGGGAGTCGTAGTGCGGGGTCAGGAGCTCGTCGAGCTCCTCGAAGGAGAAGGCCTCCTTGGTCGTGTCGAACTTCGCGGCCACCTTGGGGCGTTCCATGACGACGACGATCCCGCCGTGTACGACGAACAGCTGCCCGTTGGCCTTGGCCGCGGCGGGTGAGGCCAGGTAGCCGACGAGCGGGGAGACGTGCTCGGGGGCGAGGGCGTCGAGCTTGCCCTCCTCCGGCACCTGGAAGCCCGCGAAGACGTCCTCGGTCATCCGGGTGCGGGCGCGCGGGCAGATGGCGTTGGCCGTCACCCCGTACTTCGCGAGGGCCAGGGCGGTGGACGTGGTCAGGCCCACGATGCCGCCCTTGGCCGCCGCGTAGTTCGGCTGGCCGGCCGAGCCGCCGAGGAAGGCCTCGGAGGAGGTGTTGACGATCCGGCCGTAGACCGGGCCGCCCGCCGCCTTCGACCGCTCCCGCCAGTGCACGGACGCGAAGTGCGTGGTGTTGAAGTGGCCCTTGAGGTGGACCCGGATCACCGAGTCCCACTCCGCCTCCGACATGGAGAAGACCATCCGGTCGCGCAGGATGCCCGCGTTGTTGACCAGGATGTCGAGCTTGCCGAAGCTGCCGACGGCCAGCTCGACGAGCTCGCGCGCCTGCTCGAAGTCGGCCACGTCGCCCAGGTGCGCGACGGCCTGCCCGCCCGCCGCCCGGATCTCCGCGGCCACCTCCTCCGCCGGCGCGGCCGAGGCCTCGCCCGAGCCGTCGCGGCCGGGCTGCCCGAAGTCGTTGACGACCACGCTCGCGCCGAGCCGCGCGAGTTCGATCGCCTCGGCCCGGCCGAGCCCGCGCCCCGCGCCCGTGACGATGGCGGAGAGCCCCTCAAGTGGCAGTGACATCCGTACGGTTCCCCTCGGAATCGGTGGAACGGGTCAGAGTTCGATGCAGGTGCGCAGGGCCGTGCCGGTGCGCATCTGGTCGAGGGCGTCGTTGATCTCGGCGAGCTGCACCCGGTGGGTGATCAGGCCCGCCAGGTCGACCCGGCCGGCCCGCCACAGCGCGATGGTGCGCTCGTAGGACCGCAGGACGTCGCCGCCGCCGTACATGGACGGGAGGATCTTCTTCTCGTCGAAGAAGAGGGAGAACATGTCGACCTGGTAGGTGTCGTCCATGGCGCCCGCGCCGACGATGACCACGCTGCCGCCGCGCCGGGTCATCTTGTACGCGGTCTGCGCGGTGGCGGACTTGCCGACGACCTCGAAGACGTAGTCGAAGCCCTCGCCGGCGGTGATCCGGTTCTTGGCGTCGTCGAAGGCGTCCGGCGCGACCGCCTCGGTGGCCCCGAACCGCAGGGCCGCGGCCCGCCGCGACTCCACCGGGTCGACGGCGATGATCTGCGCCGCGCCCTGGACCTTGGCGCCCTGGATGACGGATATGCCGACGCCGCCGCAGCCGATGACGGCGACCGAGGAACCGGCCTCCACCTTCGCGGTGTTGATGGCCGCGCCGAGGCCGGTGGTGACCCCGCAGCCGATGAGCGCGGCGATGTCGAAGGGCACGTCGTCGGGGATCGGCACGGCGCACGCGGCGTCGACGACGAGCTCCTCGGCGAAGGTGCCGGTGGCGGCGAAGCCGAAGATGTCGCCGCCCGCGCGCTTGAAGTTGGGGGTGCCCGCGTTGACCAGGCTGGCCAGGCACAGGTGGCCCTGCCCGCGCTTGCAGGACGGACAGTGGCCGCACGGCGGCAGCCAGCAGACGAGGACCCGGTCGCCGATGCCGAGGCCGGTGACGCCGTCACCGACGTCCGAGATCACTCCGGAGCCCTCGTGGCCCGGGATGAAGGGTGCGGGCTGCGGCAGGACGCCGCTCATCGCGGAGAGGTCGGAGTGGCACAGGCCGGTGGCCTTGATCCGGATCTTGACCTTGCCGGAGCCCAGGCCCACGGCCTCCATGTCGTCGACGACCTCGAGCTTGTCCTGGCCGATCTCGCTCTGCAGTGCTGCGCGCACGGTGCGGCTCCTTAAGTCCTTGCGGTCTCGTGCTTACGAGTGTTCGACGACGGTGTCGGCGAGGACCGGCGCGTCGTCGCGGTCGGCGGCGCTGACGGCCACCAGGACGCGGCCGGTCTCCTGCCACATCCGGATGCGCAGGGTCTCGCCGGGAAAGACGATCCCGGCGAAGCGCGTGCGGTAGGCGCGGACCCGGGACACGTCCCCGCCGAGGGCCGTGTCGACGACGGCCTTGAGCGTCATCCCGTACGAGCACAGGCCGTGCAGGATCGGCCGGTCGAAGCCGGCCATCTTGGCGAACTCCGGGTCGGCGTGCAGGGGGTTCCAGTCCCCCGAGAGCCGGTAGAGCAGGGCCTGCTCCTCGCGGATCGTGCGCTCCTCGACGCGGTCCGGCGCGCGGTCGGGGAGCTCCTCGCGGACCGAGGGCCCGCGCTCCCCGCCGAAGCCGCCCTCGCCGCGTACGAAGATCTGCGCGTCGCTGGTCCACAGCGGCCCGTCGGCGTCCGCGACCTCGGAGCGCAGGACGATCACGGCCGCCTTGCCCTTGTCGTAGACGGCGGCGACCTTGGAGCTGGAAGTGGCCTGCCCCTTGACCGGGATGGGCCGGTGCAGCTCGATGGAGTGGCCGCCGTGCAGGACGTGGGCGAGGTTGACCTCGATGCCGGGCTGGCCGAGGCCGCCGAGCATGGCCATGCCGGCGCCGGCGACGGTCGCGAAGCTGGGCAGGACGTGGAGCTTGGATTCGAGGGTGTAGCGCAGTTCGTCGGGGTCGGTGGCTCCCCGTTGCCCGTTCGAGGAGGTACCGGCGCCGAGGCCGAGGTGGTAGAGCTGGATGTCCTTGTGGTCCCAGCCGATGTCCCCCTGGCGGGGGTCTGCGGCGAGGGCCTTGGCGGCATCGATCGGCATGTGGATGCTGCTCCCTGTCGTGGAAACGGGGGCCTTGGAAGACCTCGGTGCGGCCGTCCGCACCGTCGGCCGCACCGAGGTCGTATGCGGGCCGGCCCGCGGTGCGTTCTAGAACGCGTTCTAGGACCGGTGAAGGAATGTATAACGCACGCCCCAGCACTTGGGAAGACTGCTGACTTCACGTCAGATAGGCTGTTCCGGTGGACGAAATGCCCGTTGCGCACCGCCCTGCCCGATCCCTGCGCGTCCTGCTGCACCCGCCGAACCCGGCCCTGGCCCTCCAGCTCGGCCTGGAGCCCGACATCGAGGTCGTACGGGACCTGACGGCACGCCCGGCCGTGGCCCTGGTCGAGGACGCCGGAGCCGTCACCGGGCTGCTGGCGGACGATCCGGAATGCCGGGTCCTGGTCCTGGCCGGCTCGGCCCGGCCGGGCCTGCTGGACGCGGCCCTCGCGGCGGGCGCGGCCGGGCTGGTCCTGCGCGACGGCCCCGTCGAGGACCTGGCGGACGCCCTGCGGCGCGCCTCACAGGGCGAGACGGTGATCGACCCGGCGCTGGCCGGGCCGTGAGGTGCCGTACGCGACCCGCGGACCGCGGACGTGAGGCCTCGCGAGGGACCCCTCACGCCGCCGCGGGGGTGAAGGGGAACAGGGCGTCCGCCCCGGGCCGCACGATGCCGTAGCTGCTCTCCGGCACCTCGTTCCAGGCACCGGGCAGGTCGCCGAGGGGCTCGGACACGATGAGCCGGGTCTCGTCCGAGATGTCCTTCAGGTACCCGAGGTCGGGGTGCAGCCTGCGCAGCGTCTCGACCCGGCTGCTGTAGAACAGCGACCGGGACTTGTGCTCGCTGGAGTAGCGGAAGGCCCAGACCCGTTCGCCGTCGGTGATGGCGAGCGTCATCTGCAAGGGGAACTCAACCCCGTGGGCGCGGCCCGCCCGCTCGACCACTCCCGCCATCGTGGCGACGGCGGCCGGCGGGTCGTCCTCCAGGCCGAAGGTGAGGGCCAGGTAGAACATCACCTCGGAGTCGGTCGTCCCCTCGATGTCGGCGAACAGGGCCGGATCGACGAGCAGGCACAGCTCCCGGCGCATGAGGTGGAAGCCGGCGACGGACCCGTTGTGCATGAACATCCAGCGGCCGTGCCGGAACGGATGCGAGTTCGTCTGCTGCACCGCCGTGCCGGTCGACGCCCTGATGTGCGCGAAGAAGAGCGGGGAGCGGACATGGTCCGCGATCTCCCGCAGGTTCCGGTTGTTCCACGCGGGGCCGATGTCCCGCAGGACCGCCGGGGTGTCGGTCTCCTCCGTCTCCGTGTACCAGCCGACGCCGAAGCCGTCACCGTTCGTCGTCTCCACGCCCAGCTTCGAGTGCAGGCTCTGATCGATCAGCGAATGCACCGGTTTGTACAGGATGGTGTCGAGCAACATCGGCGTTCCTGAATACGCGAGCCATCGGCACATGCGCCCTCACCTGCAGTCCCCTGGAGCCCGTGGACCCTCCCATTCTCGGCTCCTTCCCCGGGGCGCGCCACGCGAACGCGCCCCGGGGAAGGAGCACCCACCGCCTACCGCCTCAGCAGCGTCACCACCGCCGCCCCGCCCAGCCCGATGTTGTGCGCCAGGCCCACGCCCGCGCCGGCGACCTGCCGCGCCCCGGCCTCCCCGCGCAGCTGCCACACCAGCTCCGCGGCCTGCGCGAGCCCGGTCGCCCCCAGCGGGTGGCCCTTGGAGATCAGGCCGCCCGACGGGTTCACCACCCAGCGCCCGCCGTAGGTGGTGGCGCCGCTCTCCACGAGCTTGCCGGAGGCCCCGTCCTCGCACATGCCCAACGCCTCGTACGTCAGCAGCTCGTTGACCGAGAAGCAGTCGTGCAGCTCGATCACGTCCACGTCCTCGATGCCGAGACCCGAGGCCTCGTACACCTGGCGGGCCGCGGCGGCCGTCATCGGCTTGCCGACGACGTCGATGCACGAGCCGCCGAAGCTGGCCTCGGTGTCCGTCGTCATCGACTGGGCGACGATCTCCACCGCCTTGTCGTGCAGCCCGTGCCGCACCACGAACCGCTCGGACACGACGAGCGCCGCCGCGGCCCCGTCCGAGGTCGGCGAGCACTGGAGCTTCGTCAGCGGTGCGTGGATCTCCTTCGCCGCGAGGATCTCCTCCACCGAGTACACGTCCTGGAACTGCGCGTTCGGGTTGTTCGCCGAGTGCCGGTGGTTCTTCGCGCCGACCGCCGCGAGCTGCGCGGCCGTGGTCCCGTAGCGCTCCATGTGCTCGCGCGCCGCGTTCCCGAAGATCTGCGCGGTGGGCGGGGACATCTCGAAGCCGTGGGCCGCCGCCATGATCCCGTAGTGCCGGGCCACCGGAGAGGTCTTGAAGGAATCATCAGCGGCTCCGCCGTCGGCCCCGCCGCCCAGCGCGCCGCGCTTCATCTTCTCGAAGCCCAGCGCCAGCACGCAGTCGTTCAGTCCGCCCTCCACGAACTGCCGCGCCATCATCAGCGCCGTCGACCCCGTCGCGCAGTTGTTGTTCACGTTGTAGACCGGGACCCCGCTCAGCCCCAGCTCGTACGCCGCCCGCTGGCCGGCCGTGGAGGCCTGGAAGCAGTAGCCCACCGGCACCTGCTCCACCAGCCCGTAGTCCACCCCCGCGTCCGCCAGCGCCGCCGTCCCGGCCTCCTTGGCCATGTCCCAGTACTGCCAGTCCCGCGACTCCGGCTTCTCGAACTTCGTCATGCCGACGCCCACGATGTACGACTTCATGCCCGACAACTCCTAGTCCCTGGGTAGGCCGAGAATCCGCTCGGCGACGACGTTGAGCTGGACCTGCGTGGTGCCCCCGGCGATGGTCAGGCAGCGGGACATGAGCATCCCGTGCACCGCCCGCTCCCCCGCCCCCTCGCGCACCGCGCCCGCCGGGCCCAGCAGTTCGAGTGCGAGCTCCGCGGTCCGCTGCTGGTGCGGGGTCTGCGCGAGTTTGCGTACGGAGGCACCCGCGCCCGGCTCCAGCCCCGACACCTGCTGGAGCGTGGTGCGCAGCCCGATGCAGGCCAGCGCGTGCGCCTCGGCGGCCAGCGCCCCGATCCGGGCCCGGTGGGCGCCGTCGAGTTCGGCCGAGCGGGCGATCAGCGCTTCCAGGCCGGTGTCGGAGGTCATCTGGTCGGCCATGTGCACCCGCTCGTTGCCGAGGGTGTTGCGGGCCACCTTCCACCCGCCGTCGGCCGCCCCGACCAGCGCGTCCGCCGGCAGCACCACGTCGTCGAAGTACACCTCGTTGAACAGGGCCTCGCCGGTGATCTCCTTCAGCGGCCGGATGTCGATGCCGGGCGTGCGCTTCATGTCGACGACGAAGTAGCCGAGCCCCTTGTGCTTGGGCGCGGCCGGGTCCGTCCGGGCCAGCAGGATCCCGAAGTCGGCGCTGTGCGCGGAACTCGTCCACACCTTCTGCCCGTTGACCCTCCACGAGCCGTCCTCGGCGCGCTCGGCCCGCGTCCGCAGCGAGGCCAGGTCGGAGCCCGCCCCCGGCTCGGAGAACAGCTGGCACCAGGTCACGTCCCCGCGCAGCGTCGGCAGGACGTAGGCCTCGCGCTGCGCGTCCGTCCCGTAGGCGAGCAGCGAGGGCACCACCCAGGTGGCGATGCCGAGGTCGGCGACCTTGACCCCGGCCGCGCGCAGCTCCTGCTGGACGACGAGCTGCTCGACGGGACCCGCGCCCAGGCCGTACGGGGGCGGGAGGTAGGGGGCCGCGTAGCCGGTGGGGGCCAGGATCCGCCGGGCGGCCGCCGGGTCGAGCCCGCGCGCGTCCTCGATGGCGGCCCGCGCCTTCGCCCGGTGGGTCTCGGCCTCTTCGGGCAGTTCCAGCCGCAGCTCCCGCCGGGCGCCCGCCGCCGCGAGCCGCACGGCCCGTACCCGGTGCCCGTCGCCCGGGCCCAGGAGCTGGCGGGCGACCAGGGCCCGGCGCAGGAAGACATGGGCGTCGTGCTCCCAGGTGAACCCGATCCCGCCTAGCACCTGGATGCAGTCCTTGGCGCAGGAGTAGGCGGCGTCCAGCGCGGTCCCGGCGGCCAGCGCCGCAACGAGCGAGCGCACCTCGGCCGGCTCGTCCATCACCTGCGCCGCGTCCCAGGCGAGCGCCCTGGCCTGCTCGAGGCGGACCAACATGTCGGCGCACAGGTGCTTGATGCCCTGGAACTGCCCGATGGGCCGGCCGAACTGCTCGCGCACCTTCGCGTACTCGGCGGCCGTGCGCAGCGCCCAGGCGGCGGTGCCGCAGGCGTCGGCGGCGAACAGCGCGCAGGCCAGGTCCCGCACCAGGGCGGCGTCCAGCTCCAGCACCCGGCCGGGCGGGGCGGTGACCCCGCGCGCGTGCACCTCGGCGGTGGGCCGGGTCGGGTCGACGCTCTCGTGCGTACGGATGTCCAGCGCGGCGGCGTCCACGGCGAACCAGCGGGTGCCGTGCGCGGCCTCGGCGGCGAGCAGGACGAGGTCGGCCTCGCCCGCGCCGAGCACCGGGGGCGCGGCGCCGTCGAGCAGGTACCCGCCGCCCTCGACGGCGACGGCGGTCAGGCTCCCGGGCCCGAGGGCCACCGCCCCGACCCGGCCGTCGAGCGGCGCGGCCCCGGCCCGGTCCAGCAGGACGGAGGCCAGCGCGCTCGGCAGGTACGCCCCGGGCAGCGCCGCCCGGGCGGCCTCCTCGACGACGACCGCCAGGTCCAGCAGGGTCCCGCCCTCCAGGTGCGGCTCCAGCAGCCCCTGTGCACCCATGGCGTCCCAGTAGGCGGGCCGCGCCCCGGTCTGCGGCGGGGTGTCGAGGAGTTTGCGCACCTCCTCGGGCGGAACGGCCCGCGCCACCCATCCGCGCACCGCCTCGGCCAACTCCCGCTGCTCTTGCGTGATTCCGATGCCCATGCGCGGCAGACTAGAACACGTTCCAATCTGACGGAAGGTCAGATTGGAATGTTCCCGCCGACCGCACCCGGGCGACGCCCCGGCCCGGTCCGAGTGCGACGCGAAACACCCCCGCCCCGTACAACCATGAGCCGGGGCAGCCGGTCTACCCAGCGATCTTCCGGCTGATCCGAAGGACCCCGCATGCGACCGAAGTTGCGCACCGCCCTCGCCGCCCTCACCGTGGCCTCCGCCGTCGGCGGCGGCCTGCTGCTGCCGGCGGGGACGGCGGCGGCCGCGCCGGGACCGGCGCCGAGGCCGGCGCCCGCGCCCGTACAGCGGGCCGACTTCAACGGCGACGGCTTCGCCGACGTCGTCGTGGGCACGCCGTACGCGCACGTCGGCGGGGTGAAGGGGGCGGGCCAGGCGGTCGTGCTCTACGGATCGGCCGACGGGATCACGGCGGGCGACCGGCAGCTGCTCACCCAGGGCGAATCCGGCATACCCGACGGCCCGGAGGCGTACGACGGCTTCGGCGGCGTCTCCGCGGCCGGGGACTTCGACGGCGACGGCTTCTCCGACCTGGCCGTGACGGCACACGGCGACAACGACCACACCGGCCTGCTCACGGTCACCTGGGGATCCAAAACCGGTCTGACCGGCGGAGTCACCCTCGACGACCCCGACCGGCTCGCCAGTCCCGCCATCCAGAACCGGCGCACCTGGGGCGCGAAGCTCGCCGTCGGCGACTTCGACGGCGACGGCAGGGACGAGCTCGTCGTGGCCGCCTCCACCAACACGACCGCGGACGGCACGCTCTACACCTTCGCGGCCATCGCCCGGTCCGGCGCACAGCCCGCACCCGCCAAGACCCAGCTGGGCTTCCGCCTCTCGCAGTACCACGAAGGCATCGAGAGCGGGGACGTCAACGGCGACGGCCGCGACGACCTGGTACTGGCCGGTGTCGTCTCCGGCCTCAACCACTACGTGCCCGGCAGCCCCACCGGCCTCCTCCCCGCCGCCGCGCAGGCCCTCGGGGCCGGCGACGAGCAGGCCATCGGGGACATCAACGGCGACGGGTACGACGACGTCGTCATCGGCGACCGCTCGGGCGGCAAGGGCGGCCGGATCCTCGTCGCGTACGGCTCGGCGGCCGGACCGTCCACGACCCCCGTCGTCGTCGACCAGGACACGCCCGGAGTGCCCGGCGCGAGCGAGCAGGGCGACGGGTTCGGCGTGTCCGTCGCGCTCGGCGACGTCGACGGCGACGGGTACCAGGACCTGGCGGTCGGCTCCTACGGGGAGTCCCTCGGCCCGGTCCCGCTCGCCGGCGGAGTGCACGTGTTCCGCGGGTCCGCGGTCGGCCTCGTCACGCGGACCGGGGTGCAGGCGGTCAACCGCACCTCGGCGGGGGTGCCGGGCGACGCGCGGCGGGCCGAGCAGTTCGGCATCGAGGTCGCGCTGACGGACCCGGACCGGGACGGGCGCGCGGACCTGGTCGTCGGCGCGTCCGACGCCGACGGCGTCCACAGCGGGTCCGTGACCTACCTGCCGTCCAACGGCGCGAAGGTCGCCGCGCCCGGCGCCCGGCTGATCCTCCCCGGCCAGGCCGGCCTGACCGCGACCCCCGGCCTCGCCTTCGGCGCGCACTTCGCGCGCTGATCGCCCGCGGGGCCCCGACATGGACCACTACTCGGCGGTAGGGCACCATGGGGCCGCCACACCGGGCCCGCCCGGGCCCACCCGGACCCGCCCACGCACCCACCGCCGGAGGAACCATGGCCACCCCCAAGCCGGAGACCCTCGCCGCCTTCGAGGCGGCCAAGGGGTTCATGTCCGTACGGGAGGGGCTCGCCCTGTACGAGGCCGCCGTCGCGGCCGCGGAGCTCGGGCTGCCGCTGCTGGAGGTCGGGACGTACTGCGGGCGCTCGACGATCCTGCTGGCCGACGCGGCCCGCGAGGCCGGGGTCCCGGCGATCACCGTCGACCACCACCGCGGCAGCGAGGAGCAGCAGCCCGGGTGGGAGTACCACGACCCGACGGTCGTGGACCCGGAGGTCGGCCTGATGGACACGCTGCCGACCTTCCGGCGCACCCTGCACCGGGCCGGGCTCGAAGACCACGTGATCGCGATCGTCGGCCGGTCCCCGCAGGTCGCGGCGGCCTGGGGCGGGCCGCTCGGCTTCGTCTTCATCGACGGCGGCCACACGGACGAGCACGCGACCGGCGACTACGAGGGCTGGGCGCCGCACCTCGCGGTGGGCGGGACGCTCGTCATCCACGACGTCTTCCCGGACCCGGCCGACGGGGGCCAGGCCCCGTACCGGATCTACCTCCGCGCCCTTGCCTCCGGCGCCTTCGAGGAGGTCTCGTCGACGGACTCCCTCCACGTCCTACGCCGCACCGCACCGGCCCCCCGCGCGTAGCCCCCGGCGAAGCCCAGCCCCTGGCGGCAGACCCCGCCCCCCTGTCGCCTCAAACGCCGGCGGGGCTGGGTTTGTCCCCTCAACCCTGATCGGTCTGCTGGCCCCGTCCCCCTAGACCCCCTGAGCGGGATCGGTCTGCCGGTCGGTCCGCGGGGTCCCTCCGGGGCGTCTCCTCGGCTCGCGCACCAAGCCACGTCCCGGCCGCCGAACCCAGGTTGCGCGCTCGTCCTGCGGGGACACCCCTACACG
>NZ_JBHXNP010000102.1:0-35214 GCF_042719495.1 Streptomyces sp. NPDC058525 | reverse complement strand
CGCCGGCTCCGCGGAACGCGTGGTGGAGGGGAGTGGGGCCGCGCAGGGGGGTCCCCGCAGGACGAGCGCGCAACCTGGGCTGATGGCGTCCGGTCAGGCTCAGTGCGCGAGCCGAGGAGACACCCCGGAGGGGCCCCGCGGACCGCCCCACCGACCAGGCCGCCTGCACACCCCCACGCGCCGGCGGCACGACCAGGCACCGGCGCAGCCGGGGGCCGGCGGCAGACAAGCCGCACCCCGCCTGGGCCCGGCCCGCAAGGGCAGGGTCCAGGCGGAGGCGAAGCAAGGACCGGCCATGCACCCCGCAGGGGATTGGCGTGGCGGGAACTCCTCGCGCCTCCCAGTAGTCGGATGCTATGCAGACAAAACCGGCGTGCCCCGGGGGAAGGCAGGACCACGTGGACCACCGCACCACCACCGGAGGTGCCACCACACCACCTCCACCACGTCCACCACGAGCGGGAGCGGCCACGGCCTTCGTCTTCAGCCCCGCCGACGAGGAGCGCCGCCGAGGCGTACGCCGCATGAAGACCACCGCGACCGGCCTGCTGGTCCTGGTCGCGCTGGTCTACGTACTGGCCAAGTACGCCCAGCACGCCTGGGGCGCCGGCGGCTGGGCCGGCTACGTCGCAGCCGCCGCGGAGGCCGGCATGGTCGGCGCCCTCGCGGACTGGTTCGCCGTCACCGCCCTGTTCCGGCGGCCCCTCGGCCTGCCCATCCCGCACACGGCGATCATCCCGACCAAGAAGGACCAGCTCGGCATCTCCCTCGGCGAGTTCGTCGGGGAGAACTTCCTCTCCTCCGACGTCGTCAAGGCCCGCCTGCACTCCCTCGGCATCGGCGGCCGCCTGGGCGCCTGGCTGGCGGAGCCCGCACACGCCGACCGGGTCACCGCGGAGCTGGCCACCGCCCTGCGCGGAGCGCTGACCGTACTGCGCGACGCCGACGTACAGGCCGTCGTAGGCGAGGCCATCACCCGGCGCGCCGAGACGGCCGAGATCGCGCCGGGCATCGGCAAGACGCTGGAGCGGGTCGTCGCGGACGGTGGCCACCACCGCGCCGTGGACCTCGTGTGCGCCAAGGCCCACGACTGGCTGGTCACGCACGGGGAGTCGGTGATGGACGCGGTCCAGGGCGGTGCGCCCGGCTGGACCCCGCGGTTCGTGGACCGCAAGGTCGGCGACCGCGTGTACAAGGAGCTGCTCCGCTTCGTCACGGAGATGCGGGACATGCCCGAGCATCCGGCGCGCGGGGCGGTGGACCGCTTCCTGACGGACTTCGCGGCCGAGCTGCAGTCGGACACCGAGACCCGGGCCCGGGTCGAGCGGCTCAAGTCGGAGCTGCTGGCGCGCGGCGAGGTCCAGGACGTGATCGCCTCCGCCTGGACCGCGATCCGGTCGATGATCATCTCGGCGGCGGAGGACGAGCAGAGCGAGCTGCGCCTGCGGGTGCGTGCCTCGCTGATGTCCCTGGGCGCGCGGCTGGCCACCGACGGCCGGCTCCAGGACAAGGTGGAGGGCTGGATCGAGGGCGCGGTCGTGTACGTCGTCACCAACTACCGGACCGAGATCACCTCGCTGATCACGGACACGGTGGCGGGCTGGGACGCCGAGCACACGTCCCGCAAGATCGAGGCCCACATCGGCCGGGACCTGCAGTTCATCCGCATCAACGGAACGGTGGTCGGCGCCCTGGCGGGCCTGGTGATCTACACGGTGTCGCGCGCGTTCGGCGCATGAGCCGGGGGTCGGGCCGCCGTCCAGCCTGCCCCGGCGGCCGGCCTTCGGCCCGGCGGCTCAAGCTCCGGCGGCCGGTTGCCGTCAGCCCCCGGTGCCGTCCAGCCCAGCCCCGGCAGCTGGTTGGCCCCGGCAGTCGGCCGGCCCGGCCGACGGCGGTCGGCCTTCGGCCCGGCGGCTCAAGCTCCGGCGGCCGGTTGCCGCCAGCCCCACTCGCCGTCCGGCTCAGCCCCGGCAGCTGGTTGGCCTGGCCGACGGCGGTCGGCCCAGCCCCGGCCGCCGGGGCTGGGCCGCCCTTCAGCCCGGCGGCCCAGCCCCGTCGGCCGCTTCCCGGCGGCCCCAGCCCCGTCGGCCGCTTCCCATCGGCCCCGGTTTCCGTCGGCCCGGATTACCGTCGGCCCCGGTTGCCGTCAGCCCGGATTACCCTCGGCCCTGATTCCCGTCAGCCCGGAATACCCTCGGCCCCGATTACCGTCAGCCCCGGTCGGCGACGGCCCAGGACGCGGCGGCCACGACCCCGGCGGCCCCGATGACGGCCGGCCACGCACCGACCTTCTTGGCCAGCGGGTGCGCACCCGCGAAGCCGGCCAGGTACAGCGCGCCGAGCCCGGCCGCCGCGGGCGCCCCGCCGCGGCGGTGCCACTCGCGTCCGGCGGCGATCCCGGCGGCGCCGAGGACGACACCGCCCAGCGGCCGCTTCTTGGTCCAGCGGGCGACGGCGTAGCCGCCGACCAGCCCGGCGGCCGCCACTACGGAACTCGGTACCCGCGCCATGTCGAACTCCTCGGTCTTCCCGGTCATATGAGTCGCTTGTCTGCCGTACGAGGCTAACGCGGCCGCCCGGCCATCCGGCGGGCGCCCAGGATCCACACCACCACGACAACGGCCCCGCCGATCACGGCGTCCGGCACCGCGTCCCGTACGGCGCGCGGCAGCAGCGCCACGACGCCCAGGACGAGAAGAAAGGCGAGCGCACACCGGCCGGCCGCCCGAAGCAGTCTGTCCACGGCTGCTCAACGCGGGCGCGGGGCCTGTCGACACGGAGGGCGGGGAGGGGATTTGTCGCACACTCGCCGGATCCGCGCGATGTGCCCTTGTGGAACCTGAAGGGCATACATTCACTCTCCCCACCCAAAGGGAAAAATCCCGCCTAACCCAGGAGCCAGGACATCGTGATCTGCTACGGACAGGCCGTCCTCGACCTCGCGGACGAACTGGTCGACGCCTACGCCGACGTCTTCTCCGGTCCGCCCTGGAACGAGGACGAAGAAACCATTCGCCAATTCGCCGCCCGCCTCCCGGCCGATGCCCGGCGCGCCGGCTTCCGTACGGCCCTCGCCCAGTCCGCGACCGGCATCGACGGCTTCGCCACGGGCTGGATCACGCCGGCCACCTTCCCGAAGAACCGCGCGTACGCGCAGGTCGCGGCGCAGCTGGGCGCCGCCCGGGTGCGGGAGCTCCTGATCGGCGCGCTGGAGATAGACGAGCTCGCCGTACGCCCGTACGCGCGCGGCCGCGGCACGGGCCGGGCCTTGCTCACCGAGATCACGGCCGACGCCCCGGACCGCCGCGCCTGGCTCCTGACCTCCCGCCTGGCCACGGACACGGTGGCCACGTACCGCCGCCTGGGCTGGCACGAGGTCGAGGCCCGCCCCGGCACACAGACCGGCGTGATCGTCTTCCTCTCCCCGGACCACCCGAACCACTAAGGGTGTCCACCCCACCCCGCCGGGGCATACCCGCCGCATGATCACACCCCACACCGACCAGCCCACCCACAACCCCACCCCCGACCCCCCGTCGGGCCCCCCACAGCCGACGCGACTCCCGCAACCCCAACCACCCCAACACCCCGGCCCCAACCAGTTCCCCGAGCAGTCGGCCGCTCCCCGACAGCCAGAGCAGCGCACGCAGCCCCCAGCACCCCGCCACCCCAGCCACAACCCCACCCCCGACCACCGGGCGGGTCCCCCACAGCCCAAGCAGCCCCCGCAGGACCGGCACTCCAGCCAGCCCCGCCCAAGCCGCCACCACCCCCAACCCCCGCAAGCCTCGCGGCCACGCCGCGAGCCCCCGCAAGCCAGCCCACCCCACGAACTCCCGCAGGCCGACCCACGCCACCCGCGCGACCAAGTCGACTCACGCCACCAAGGCGGCCCACCGCACAAAGCCGGAGCATCCCGCCAGCCCCCGGTCGCCCCACCAATCCGCCAGACCCCGGCCCCCCGCCGCCAGCTCAACCTGGCCACCCGGCACCAGCTGACCGCGGCCGGTGTGCCCGGCGGCACGATCACCTCACGGACCCGCCCCGGCGGCCCCTGGCAGCGCTTACTGCCCCGGGTCTACCTGCTCCAGACCGGCCCCCCGGACCAGCGCCAACGCGCCCTCGCCGCCGTCCTCTACGCCGCCGAGCCCACCGCCGACCCCCTGTCCGGCGACACGGCCGCCCTCACCGGCGGCGCCGCGCTCGCCCTGCTCGGCATCCGCGAAGCCCCGTACGGCCCGGAGACCCCGGCGGACGTCCTGATCCGCGCCCCGCGCAAGCTCACCGGCACCCCGCAGGTCCGTCCGCTCCCCACCTCCCGCTGGCCGCGCACGATCACGGTCTGCGGAATCCCCGGCACCCGCCCGGTGCGTGCGGCGGCCGACTTCGCCTCCCGTGCCACGGACGCCGACTCCGACCGGATCCGCTCGACCCTCGCGCAGGTGGTCCAGGCCGGCTGGTGCCACCCGCACGACCTGCACGCCGAACTCCGCGCCGCCCGCCTCCTCACCCGCCCCGCGATCCGCGCCGCGGCCGCCGAACTCCTCGCCGGAGTCCGCTCGATCGCCGAGGCCCAGGCCCGCGACGTCCTCACCGCTACGGACCTCCCGACCCCCCTCTGGAACGCCCGCCTCCACACCCCGGACGGCACCTTCCTGGCCAGCCCGGACGCCTACTGGCCCGACGAGGGCGTAGCCCTGGAGATCGACTCGGCGGAGTACCACTACACCCGCGACGCCTGGCACGCCACCCTCCGCCGCCGCCTGCGCCTGGAGTCCCACGGCATCCTGGTGGTCAGCGCCACCCCCTCGATACTCCGAGACACCCCCGACGAAGTCCTCGCCGCCCTCCGCACCCTCCTCACCCTCACCACCCCCCGCCCCACCCCTCCCACAGCCCTGGCCCGCGGCCACCAACAGCTCCCGCTGTTCAGGAGCTAAGGCATCGGCTTCATGGGACGGGATACACTCCGGCTCCCATGAGCGACCAGTCACAAGAGGGGACTTTGTGGACCCCGCCGCCAGGGTCTTGGGCCTCATCAGCCGCGAACCGTCGGAGCATGCGGGGCAACCGGAGCAGGGATACCTCCCCGGAGCGCGCGCTACGCTCCCTGCTCCATGCGAGCGGGCTGCGATACCGGGTGGCGGCCAAGCCCCTTCCCGGCATGCGGAGGACGGCCGACCTGGTATTCCGTCCAGCGAAGGTGGCTGTATTCGTCGACGGCTGCTTCTGGCACGGATGTCCCGATCACTTCGTCCCTCCGAAGACGAACCCTGACTACTGGCGCGAAAAGATCGGAGGGAACATCAGGCGGGATCGCGAAACCGATGCGAAGCTCACTGCGGAGGGGTGGCTCGTCCTACGCTTCTGGGAGCACGAGGGGGCAGCGGACTGTGCGAAACAGGTATCGGACGCGGTACGCGGGCGCCGTAGCGGTAAGCGCGCGCAGTAGCCCTATCTGGCTGTGTCCTGCCGCAGGAGCAGTAGGCCGCAGGAGCCTATTCGTCTGGGTTCACACCCTGGATGCCTCCTCCTCAGCGAACAAGGATCCCGCCACGCCCATGCGGGCCGCGTCTACCGCGCTGTCTTCCGTGAAGCTGTAGCCCTTGATCAGTTCCTCCCGGTGTTCCGGCCGGAGTACCGCGGCGATGGCACGGCCGACGGCCTCAGCCACGGGGGGTGGGAACGCGTTGCCGACTTGCCTGTACTGAGCGGTTTTGCCGCCGGAGAACGACCAGTCGCGGAATCCCTGTACCTGCGCTGCCTGTTGGACGGTGAGCATGGGTCCGTTCTCGCGGAAGAGGTCGCGTTCGGGATCGCACTCGTCCTTCTTGTTGGCGACGCCGTTGCCGTCGATCCCGAGCGAAGCCCATGCCTTCTTGGCGCGGGTGGGGCCGAGGTCGGCTCCTCCGTGCTTACGAGAGCCGCCGACAAGCGTGGGGGCGATCGTCAGGCCGCGCTCCTCAGCCTCGGAGGCCCGCCGGTGCCATCGGCGGTAGACATCCTCGCCAGTCATGTCGATTTCCGGAACTGGCTTGACGTTCCAGTAGGCCTCGCACCGTGCGAGCATCGTGTCGTTCAGAGTCTCGCGCAGCGTTTCGCCGGCCAGGTCGTCGCGCACAGGCCAGGTGAACTCGCGCCGCGCCTCTACATCCCGGTGGATTGCCACGAGGATGGCCCGAGGCCGTAGTTGAGGAACCCCGAACTGCTTCGCGTCAATACGCCGCCAGACTCGCCGCATATCGCGATCCTGCTTCTGAGGCGAGTCGGCGCTGCGGATCTTGGGTACGTCGTACCCAAGCTTTTCGAGCCTCTTGAGGATCCTCCGGCGGTAGTCAATGAATACTTCCGGGGGTTCTAGGATTCCGCGAACATTCTCAATCATGATGGCGCGCGGGCGGAGCTTCTCTACGATATCCAGCATGTCGGGGAATAGGTCGCGTTCGTCATCTGGGCCGAGTTGCTTTCCTGCGAGGGAAAATGGCGGGCATGGCACGCCTCCGGCTAGCAGGTCAATTCTCGTTCCGTTGGCGATGATTTCCTTGTACTCGGCTGATTTGAGGAATTCCCTCACGTCGCCGGGCTGGAGGGCGTCGATCTTATCCAGTGTCCAGCCCGGCCATGACTTGATGTTCTTCTTCAAGGTGGCCACGGCATGGGCATCCCACTCCACGAGCGCCTCATGGTCGAATCCGGCCTCATGGAGCCCGGACGCCTGCCCGCCTGCGCCGGCACAGATCTCGACTGAGACGAGCGGCGTGTCGAACTGTGGGCGCGTCCGCCGGGTGGCCATCGGGTTCTCCTCATGTGTGGCGCGAGCAGCAAGTCTGGCAGGGTCGCCAGACGCCATCCTCACATGAAGTCGCGGGCGTCGGCGGCAGCGCCTGCACGGCCTGCTGCTGCCAACGGCTCTCTTAGCGCCTCCTCAGGTGCCCGAGAAGCGCGGCCACGTCCTCCGGTCCCAGCCCGGCTGCAACGGACGGCTCCTCCTCCAGGTCCGCCAGCTGCTGCACGGAGGGGTCGTCCAGGATCTTCCCCATGAACTCGAGCTTCTGGTCGAGCCTGACCTCGACGACTTCGTCGATGGTGTCCCGGGTGGCGAGCACAGTGACCCGTGTCTCGGTGTCGGGGGCGAGTCCAAGGCGGTGGATCCGGTCCAGGCTCTGCAGGTAGCGGCCGGCGACGAAGTCCCGCTCGACGTAGACAGCGTCGTGACAGACTTGGTGGAGGCTGATCCCCTCGCCCAGCGTCGCGGGGTTCGAGATCAGCACGCTGCAGTCTGAATCCTCGCGGAAGCGGCGGATCTGCTCGTCTCGGTCAGGGGTCCCGCCGTAGACCACGGCAGGGGAGAATTCCGAAAGGAGACGTTCCAATGTGGTGAGGCTACGTACGAAAGTGGTCCAGACGAGAGTCTTACGTCCGGCGGCGGCGTTCTTGGCCACGATTGCGGCTGTCTCCGCGTACTTCGGTGATAGCTCGTAGTCTGGAAGCTTCTGCAGCAACGTGTACAGCGAGTGCCCGCGAGGGATCTCCAGCGGATCCAGCTGGTAGCTCAGAGGTTCATATCGGTTTCCCCCCTCGAGTAGGAGCGCGGGGCTCGTCGCGGCCATGAGTAGGCGCAGTGCCGTTTTCCCGAGGGCGCTAAGGTCGTCCTTGCCTGACAGCGCCCCCTCTTTGCCTACTAGCGCGTCGTAGATCTCCGAATGGAGCGGCGGCATGTCTACGTAGCGGACCCGCGGCTCCATTGGCGGCAAGCCGAGTTCCTGCTTCGTAGTCCTCGTGAACAGCGGCTTCAGCGCCTTGCTCGCGTCAGCCAGGGAGCCGCCGCTGACGGCGCGCTCCACAGCGCGCTGGCCGTGGCCGGGCCAGACGAAGCCCAGCAGGTTCTCCAGGTCTTTCCTCCCGTTGGGGGCTGGCGTCCCCGTCAAGATGAGTCGGCGCTTGGCGAGCGGGCCAAGCGTCATGCACGCGGCCCCGTATGTCCCGCGGGCGCCGAGCTTCATGCGGTGCGCCTCATCGAGGATGACCATCGCGGGTTCCTTCTTAAGCCAGCCGCACAGGGTGGGGAGCGCCCGCTCCAACCGTTCGTAGTTGACGATCAGCACTTCCGCGTAGCGATCCATCGCCTTGTCGAGCACGTGCGGCCGCAATGCGTGCCGGAAGCACACTGCGGTCTCGTGCTGCCAGGACTCGTACGCGGACTTGGGGCAGACGACGAGGAGTCGCGTGACTATGCCAGCGGCTTTCTGGGCCGCGTAGACACCGAGGGCGCTCCTCGTCTTGCCCGCGCCGGGGACGCTGAAGTTGGCTCCGTGCTGCAGTGACAGGAGTTTGGCGATGTCCCGGCGCTGGAACTCGCCGAGCGGGGCCGTCCACTCGTCGCCCAGAAGGGCTGGGATCTCATCCGCGCGTGTCTCGCTGGCGAGGGCGGCTTCCGGGTCCCGGAGCCGCTGCTCCACCTTCGCAGCGTCCTGAATGGTGCTGACGACGAGGTCCCGGAGGCCGTCCGCCCACTGCACGCCGGCCTGGTCGGGCCATGACGACAGCTGGTCCACCCGGGTAAGGACATCGTCAAGGTCCGCGATGGCGGTGCCGGGTCCCAGGTGGCTGCCGGCCCGGAAGCGGCCGGCCAGCTGGACGAGGTCATCGGCGAAGCCGGACGCCGCACTGAAGACGACCCTGGTCCGCGTCTCATCGAAGTCGAGGTGCAGGGAGACCGCCTGCTCGGTGCTCTCGCTCACTTGTCGGCCTCGGCCTCGGCGCAGCGGAGGAGCCACGCCACACCGTCGCCCTCCGATTCGATCCGACTGGCCTGGTCAGCAAGCTTGGCTAGGCTCTTCCGCAACTGGAGCAGGGCGTCGTCGAAGGCATGCACGTCGAGTGTGCGGGACGCGCGCGCCTCCACGAAGTCGACGGTGCACTGGTCGATATCGGCGCACGCGTCCGCGAGGCGGGCGGGGGCAAGCTGCTTCCGCTTGCGTACACGAGCGTCCCGGCCGGCGTCGTCGATGGCTTTGTCGAAGGCTGTCTTAGCCGCGTTGAACTGCTCGCGGGCAGCATGGCGCTCGCTGTCGGGGGAGGCGCCGGGCGCATCGATGACAGCCCTGGCGCGGAGGATTTGGTCGTTGAGGGCGCGGGCCGCGGACACCTTCGAGGTGTCGCCGGCCACGGAGATACCGAGCCCGGGCACGCTGATGAAGTCAGGGGCCGTGACCCCGCCGCCCCTCAAGCCCGCCGGAAGATTGCGCTCCAGGTAGTCGGTCTTGGCGAAGTGCTCGTCGATGTGGCGGACGTCCGTCTTGGAGAACCCCATGAGGATTGCGGCCAGGCGCCACTCCCTGATGACCTCGGCTTCGTCCCTTTCCACCTCTGACAGGTTCTTGTAGAGCCGTTCCAGCTCCTTCAGCTTCTCCTGGTCGCCCTCGAAGGCGAGCAGTGACAGGACGGCGGACCCGGTGCGGCTGCGCTCGATGAGTTCCCGGATCGTCGTCAGGATCCAGCGCTCCTGGTGGTAGGTCTTCGTCTGGACGCGGAACTCCTTCGCGATGTGCTCCGGGGTACGGCCTAGCTGCGCCTGCTCCTCCATCGCCAGCAGCCGGTTGAGGTACGAGTAGTCGCGCCGGTGGTCCTTGCGGAGTTGAAGGGACAGCTCAACGGCGTTGATGTCCGCCCAAGTGAACGAAGCCGGCAGAACTCCGACGCGCATCGACTGTGCACCGAGCTCTCGCAGAGCAGCGGCCCTCGTGTTGCCGTTCACCAGCACGCCGTGATGGGTCACCAGGCCGGGATCATTCTGGCCGAACTGGGCGAGACTCTCCTTGAGCTTCTCAAAGGCGGCGTCCCGCATCTCCGGGTTGGCGGGATCGGCCTGGAGGAGATAGCCGAGATAGCCCTGGCCGGCATCTTCCCAAGGAGCGTCATCCAGCTGCTTGTCGCGGATTGGGTCGTGGCTGCGCTGGGCGCGGATCCGGTGTGTGCCGGGGTTGAAGTACAGACTGCTCAACGGCACATCGATGACTTCGACATGCGCGGTCTGCGAGTTCCAGTCAACGGTTACCGTCTCACGCGTTCCCCCCGACTCCTTTACCTCCTTCAGCCTTCCTTCGATACGCGCGCTAAATTCTTCAGCGCGCGGTGGCGCTGCAAACTCCCGAAACACGGTCCGCTCCCCTTTTGTTTGTGTGGTGCTACTGCTGGGCGCTGTCGGATACTGCGTCGTGGATGGCCTGGCGGGACGCAGCGGGCAATGTGCGGTAGATCCCCCACAGGAGTTCCAGCGAGCCGCGGGTGCGGCGGTCCTCGGTGATCCAGCCGGCGAGGACGCCCTTCTCTAGCGGGGAGAGCGCTGCCACCGCAGCCAAGGTTCCCGCAAGGTCGACGGCATCGCCCGCGCCGGAGGTGATGCACCGGCTACATGCGGTCTCCAGCTGGTACTCGGCAGTACCGTCCGGCAGGAGCACCTCGCGCCGTGCCACACCCAGCTGCTTGGAGCTCCCCGGGCCGTCGATGTACTTCTCGGCTACGCCGACGCCGCAGGTGCGGCAAAGGAAGCCGTCGTCGCTCAGTACTTTGGAGCGCTGTGCCTGGCTGAGACCGGTCTTGTGCCGGGGGAGTGAGGCCTGGCCGGGAATCCAGATTTCGGCTCCCTTGGCCACGTACTTCTGTTCCTCTTGCTTTAGGGAGGGGTCGTCGCGGCTCGTATCGATGCGCCAGCCGTGGTCCCGCAATTCGCGGACGCGCCGGTCGATCTGCGTGTTCTCCGGGAAGGCCTGACGCAGCCTGGCCTTGGTGAAGATGCCACCGACTCCCACTTCATGCTCAAGCCAGAGGGCAGCGCGGATCTTGGCTCCGAGCTTGGTGTTCTCCCATGAGGGCAGCATCATACCGATACTCCATTCCGTTGCCGGGTCGCTTTCTGAGGAACAGAAAATCCGCTATGGGCGGGATCGAAGGAAAGTGGGATACGCCTCTGTGGATCGCGTTCCATCCCGGCGGCGGGCTGGAAGGCGCCGGAGATCCAATTAACCGGCAACGGTGCCGCCGGAGTCCAGGAGTTTCAGGGGTTGCGCGGCAACTTGGCAACAGAAGCCGGGGGCTGGGGGCGTGATGCCTGCCAGCCGATCTAGGGTGGATGGTTGACGAGGTGGTCCACCATGGTGTTTGACCGCCCGGTCGGAACCGTGCGGCACAGCGATGGGGGCGGATGCGTGGATGGCCGGGAATCGACTTCGGGCAAGGTGCTGCCCGAGGGGAGGCAGATATTCCTCAAGGTTCTCAATAAGGTGGCCGCAGCTGTTGCGGCCGATTCCCAGGTGGAGCTGGTGCGACTGCTGAAGGTCGCAGGTTGCCCTGTGAACCGGGGGGCGCTGTCCAGGTACCTGAGGGGGGAGCGGAATCCGGGGCGGTCATTCGTCGAAGGGCTGTATCGGCTGGCGGTGCAGCGTGCGGGCTCCGCTGATGCCGTCGGCCTCACGTGGCAAGAAGTAGTCGAGGCGCACGGTCGCGTGGAGTTCTACAAGAAGGCCAAGTGCTCCAACTGCGAGTTCCTGGAGGGGGAGGTCGCGGGGCTTCGTGCTGCCCTGGACGAGCCCAAAGCCGGCTCTCGAAGGGGCGCTACGGCTGCGGGTAGCGCGTCCGCGTCTCCGCCGGTCCCCCCTCGAAGGGGGGACCGGCGGAGAGAAGATTCTGATGTACGCGCCGCGGAACGCTTCGCCGCCACCGCAGTTGAGCTTGAGGGTGGCGGTAGGTCGAGTGAAGCCGTGGCCGCAATGTCTGACGCGGTCGGCTTCCTGACGCCTGTGGAGGCCGCAGTTGCGTTCGCCTCGCTGGAAGCTGGCCGGCACGAACGGCTGGCAGACTCGCTAGGTCAGATGTACGTCCGGGAGCGGGAGGGCAGGTCCATCATCCGGATGGCTCTAGAGCTGCACGACCGGGGGATGCCCGAGGAGGCGACGGAGATCCTGAGATGGGCTGCTGCGGTCGACGGCATGGGGTGAAGGGCTTCGTGCTATGCCGGCCGGCCGGGTCCCCGCTGCCTAGAGGTGCGGAGGGACAGGCAGGCATCTGCCGCAGCGGGCCTGTCTGCCCCTCTGGTGGGTGTGGAGCCTCCGGACGGCCCCTGCCTACTCCGAGCGAGCGCCGTGGCACTCCGAGTACGGCTTGCCCGAGGTGCACCAGCAGGGGTTGGTCGGGGTCGGGGGCCAGGGGGTGGCCTTGCCGCGGGCTGCCAGGGTTGTGGCGTATTCGGCCAGGAGGGACGGGGAGGCCGGGGAGGTGCGTTCGGAGGCGGCGAAGGCCTCGTACGACGGGACGCTGGCCGTGACGATGCCGAGGTTCGTGGTGCCCGAGGCGGCCAGGGCGCGGAGGGAGGTCTCGATCTCCCGCAGGTGGGCCTCGTGTGAGGGGTACTCCGCGGCGAGGGTGGGGTACGAGGTGAGGAGTTCGGCCAGTTCGCGGGCCGGCCAGTGGAGGATCGCGACCGGGAAGGGGCGCGAGAGGGCGGCGCGGCGGTCGCCCAGTTCGGCGCGGAGGCGGGCGATCTCGGCGCGGAGTTCGGCCGGGTCGTCGGAGCCGAGGGCCCAGATGCGCTTCGGGTCGTGGAGTTCGTCGAGGGGGATCGGGCCGATGTGCCGGGTGTCGGCGACCATGTCCCAGTCGTCGTGCGGCAGTCCGAGCAGGCGGCGTACGCGGTGGCGGCCGGTCAGGAGGGCGGTGGTGGCCGGGGTGAGCGGGGCGTCCTCCGCGATCAGGAGGGTGGCCGCCTCGGTGAAGCAGTCGTGCGAGGCCTCCAGCTCGTCGTGGGCCTCGAGGGCTTCCGCGATGACCTCCCAGGGCGCCGGGTCCTTGGGGGAGGCCGCGCGGATGCCCGAGATCAGGGCGCGGGCTTCCGCTTCGTGGCCGTACTCCCAGAGGTTCGCCGCCTGCAGGGCCTTGATCAGGTGAGGGTTGGCCGGCGAGGCGGAGAGGAGCTGGTCGTACAGCGCGCTGGCGCGGTCCCGGGCGTCTGCCAACTCGAGGTGGGCAGCGGCCTGGAGGAGCAACGGCTCCTGGTCCTCGGGATAGCGGGTCGCCGTGCGGATGAGGCGCTCGGCTTCGGCGATGTGCTCGGCAGGCGTGTCAGGGCGCATGGATCACACCGTACTGCCGCTGGTCAGTTGACGGGGGAGGACTTAGGGTGCCGCCCGTGCGGGATCACATACCTGTGGTGGTTCAGGGGAGCGGCCGGCGGGCGCGCCGGGCCGGTCTCGCGGGGGTGCTGTGGGCGGCCGCCGAGCTGACCGTCACCGTGGGGGTGGTGGTCCTGCTGCTGGTGGTGCACCAGGTGTGGTGGACCAACCGGCAGGCCGTCGCCGCCGCGCAGGAGCAGGTCAGGGCTCTGGAGAGCGACTGGGCTCGGGTGCCGGACGAGCCGGGTCCGGCGGAGGAGCCCGCCGAAGCCGTGGAACCCGTCGCCTCCGCTTCTTCCGGCGGGGAGGGGGGCGGTGCGGCGCCGTCGGGGCCCGCCGCGTCCGCGCCGGGCCGCGCCCCTGCCGCCAAGCCGCCGGCGCGGGACCGGGCGTACGCCGTGCTGCGGATCCCGCGGCTCGGTCTGACCGTGCCCGTCGCGCAGGGGATCGACAAGCGGGCCGTGCTCGACAAGGGGTACGCCGGCCAGTACCCGGGGACCGCCGGGCCGGGGGAGCGGGGGAACTTCGCGCTGGCCGGGCACCGCAATACGCACGGGGAGCCGTTCCGGTACATCAACCGGCTGCGGGCCGGGGACGAGCTGATCGTCGAGGTGCGGGGGCGGCGGTACACGTACGTCGTCGGGAAGGTGCTCGGCGAGACGACCGAGCGGGACGTCGGGGTGATCGCGCCCGTGCCGCGGAGCCTGGTGAAGCCGGAGTACGGGTACGGCGAGCCCGGTGCGTACATCACGCTCACCACCTGCACGCCCGAGTACACCTCCAAGTACCGGCTGGTGGTGTGGGGGACGCTCAAGTCCTGAACCCCTCGCCTTGTCAGTGGGGCCGGTTAGTATCGATCGCAAGACGCGGGTCTCGTACGGAGGTTCGCGCGGGGGAGTGGAAGGGGGAGGTCCGTATGGCTCGGCGCTTCCTCCTGCTGTTCGCCCGGACGTCGCTGGTGCTGGTGCTGCTCGGGGCGGTCCTCGCGCTGTTCGCCGGTGAGGGCGGGCTGGGCGCGGTCGTCGTCGCTCTTGCCGCCACTGTTGCCGTGGGCGCCGAGGCGCTCGCCGCCGTCGCGCGCCTCGCGCGGCCCGTGCCGCCGCACCGAATACGCACCGCGATCCGTGATCGCGAGCAGCGCACGGCGTTCCTGCCGCAGCGCGATCCCGATGCCTCGGGCCGGTCGCGGCCCAGGGCGCCCGGCCGTCCGGTCCCGACGGCCGCGTAGGGGCGCGCAGCGACTTCTCGCCTTCTCGCCTTCCCTGACTCCGATCACTGCTCCGCCCCTCGCGGGTCGTCACGCCGAAATGCATGTCCTTGCATCTCTTTCGACGTAGACGAGACCCTCCGGAGGGCCCGCGTGTCCGTTTTCACCCATCTTGTTGTTGAGCTGGGCCGGTTTCTCGAGCCGGTACTGGCCGAGTCCGCGACCGCTGCCGCGATCGTGCTGTTCACCGTGCTCGTGCGGATCGCGCTGTATCCGCTGAGCCGGGCCGCTTTCCGCGGGGCGACCCCGGCGGCGGGGTGCCTGCCGCTGCTGTTGCAGCTGCCGGTGTTCTTCCTGATGTACCAGGCCTTCACCTCGGGGGGAGAGCTGCTGGCGCACCGGCTGTTCGCCGCGCCGCTGGGTGCCCGGTGGACCGAGGCGCTGGGGGAGGGCGGGCTGCTCGGGGCGCAGGGGCTGGTGTTCCTCGGGCTGTTCGCGGCGATCGGGTTGGTGGCCGCGTGGAGTGCGGTACGGGGGCGCCGGGCTGCCGCCGAGGCCGCGCTCGCGCCGGCCCGGCCCGTCCCGGCCGGTGTGAGCGCCGAGCAGCAGGAGGCCATCCGCAAGCTGGGCGGCGTACTGCCCCTGCTGTCGTTCGGGACGCTGATCACCGCTGCCGTGGTGCCGCTCGCGGCCGGGCTGTACCTGCTGACCACCACGGCGTGGTCGGTCGCGGAGCGGGCCTGGATGCAGTCCCGCCGCGCGGCGGCCGCAGGCGGGGCGGCGGGGGAGGCGGTGGGGAAGGTGACCGGCGGGCGGCGTTCCAGTCTGTGAACAGGGTCTTGCGGATTGGTCGTACTTCTTGGAGGATCGACCAATCCTCCGATGGCCGCAACCCATCGGCCGGCGCCTGGGCCCGCCCATGCGCCGACCACCCACGACCACGGGAGAATGCCCATGAAGCTGCTGCGTGTCGGACCCGTCGGGTCGGAGCGCCCCGCGCTCCTCGACCAGGACGGCACCCTGCGTGACCTGTCCGGCCTGATCACGGATGTGGACGGCATTCTCCTCGCCGATGACTCCGTGCTCTCCCGGGTACGGAACGCCGCGGAAGCCGGCGAGCTCCCCGTCCTGGACGCCGAAGGGCTGCGGATCGGCGCGCCGGTCGGCCGCATAGGCAAGATCGTGGGCATCGGGCTGAACTACTTCGGGCACGCGGCCGAGATCGGCGCGGAGCCGCCGGCCGAGCCGATCCTCTTCCTGAAGGCCGCCGACACCGTGGTCGGCCCGGACGACACCGTGCTGATCCCGCGCGGCAGCGTGAAGACCGACTGGGAGGCCGAGCTCGGCGTCGTCATCGGCAGCACCGCCCGCTACCTGGCCTCCGCCGAGGAGGGCCTCGCGCACGTCGGCGGGTACCTGCTGGTCAACGACGTCTCGGAGCGCGAGTTCCAGATCGAGCGCGGCGGCACCTGGGACAAGGGCAAGAACTGCGAGACCTTCACCCCGCTCGGCCCGTGGCTGGTCACCGCCGACGAGATCGCGGACCCGCAGGCCCTGGACGTGAAGCTGTGGGTCAACGGCGAGCTCAAGCAGGACGGCAACACCGCCGACCAGATCTTCCCGGTCGGCGAGGTCGTCCGGTACCTGAGCCAGTTCATGACCCTGTACCCGGGCGACGTCATCGTCACCGGCACGCCGGCCGGCGTGGCCATGGGCCAGCCGGAGCCGAAGCCCTACCTGCGGGCCGGTGACGTCGTGGAGCTGGAGATCGACGGCCTGGGCCGCCAGCGCCAGGAGTTCAAGGGCGCGTAGCGGGACCGCGCCGGGAACACCGCGGGAAGACAGCGAGAACACGGAGAAGGGGCGGGCTGCCAGTCATCGGCAGCCCGCCCCTTCCCGCGTGCCGTGCGCCGTGCGCCATGCGCCATGCGCTATGCGCTATGTGCTATGTGCGCCTTCGGCTCGGCGTTCGGCTCAGCCTTCGGCCGACGTACGGCGGCGGCGGTTGGTGAGCACCAGGCCGGCGCCCGCGGCGAGCGCGGCGGCGCTGCCGGCCGCGAACCAGGCGTTCTCGGAACCGGCACCGGTGTTCGCGAGCGGCGCGGACCCGCCCGCCGCGGTCACGTTGCCGTTGCCGCCGGTGCCCTGGGCCGCGACCTGGGTGGTGGTGCCGGTGCCGGTGCCGGTCGTGCCCGTGCCCGTGGAGCCGTTCTTGTCCTTGTCCTTGTCCTTGTCCTTCTTGGCCTGCTCTTCCTTGGCGGCCGCCTCCTCGGCGGCCTTGTCCTTGGCGCGGGCCTCGTGCTGGCCGGTCTTCAGGAACGCCGCGCGGTCCTCGGGCGTTCCCTTGAGGGCGGCGATGGCCGCCTTCTTCAGCTCCGGGCCGGGGTTGTTCAGCATCGACCAGATCAGGACGGTGTTGTCCTCGTCGCGCAGCTTGTGCTGCCCGGTCTTCACGAATTCGCGCAGCTCCGCGTTGGACGGGTGCCCGTTGAGGAGGGCGTCGATGGCCGCCTTCAGGCCCGGGCCGGCGCCCTCGTAGATGCGTGACAGCTCGACGCGGTCGTCGCTCGCCCGGACGTTGTGCTGCCCGGTCTCGATGAACTCGCGCACCTGCTCCGGGGTTCCGCTGCCCAGCAGCTTCTCGACGGCCGCGCGGATGCCCGAGCCGGCGCCGTTCAGCATGCGGAACAGCTCGACCTGGTCGTCCTCGTAGCGGGCCTTGTGCTGCCCGGTGGCGAGGAACTCCTTCAGCGCGGCGTGGGTTCCGGCGCGCAGGGCCTTCTCGGCCTCCCGCTTGACGGCGGTGCCGCCGGTGCTGTGGATCTGGGTGACACGTACGCGGTCGTCGGTGTACTGCACCTGCTGCCAGACGACCTCCAGGAAGTGCCGCATGTCCGCGGCCGTCCCCTTGAGCGCCTTCTCGGCCGCCTCGCGCACGCCCGGCCCGCTCGCCGGGTCGGCCAGGATCGCCTGGATCGCGGCCCGGTCCTTCGTGGCCTGCGGGTCCTCGGCGGGCTTGTCCGCCGGGTTTCCGGCGGCCGGACCGCCCTCGGGGCTCCGGTCCGGGGCGGTGGGGGCCGTCGGGGTGGACGGCGTCGACGCCGACGGGGCGTCGGCGGCGAAGGCCGGCGAGGCGAGCAGGACGGCCGGGGCTATCGCGGCGGCAGCGACGACCGACGCGATCCGGGGCAGCTTCACAGAGAATCCGTTCTTTACACACGTGATGATCGTGTGGATGGCAATCCGTGCAGGATAGATCGCCGTCCGCCCCGGACGCGCCCGTTCCTGTGAGCGTTGGCTCACAGCTCCACGGTCACTCCGTCCCGGGACGAGGTACGGGCCGCCTCCAGCACCTCAAGGCAGTGCGCGGCCTCGTACGCGGTGACCGGCGCGGGCCCGCCGTCGCGCAGGGCGGCCGCGACCGCCGCGTAGTACGCCGGGTAGTCGCCCGGGGCCGTCGGTACGGGGGTCCCCGCACCGGTCAGCGGGGACTCGCCGGAGCCCAGCCGCCCCCACAGGTGCTCCGGCTCCTCGCCCCACGGCGCGTCCGCGCCCGGCCGCAGCCTCTCGCGCAGGGCGCCCTCCTGCGGGTCGAGGCCGTACTTCACGTAGCCGGCGCGCGAGCCGAGGACGCGGAAGCGCGGGCCGAGTTGGGCGGTGGTGGCGCTGACGTAGAGGTGCGAGCGGATTCCGTTCGCATGCGTGATGGCGATGAAGGTGTCGTCGTCGGTCTCGGCGCCCGGCCGGCGCGCGTCGGCCTCCGCGTAGACCCGTACCGCCGGGCCGAACAGCACCAGCGCCTGGTCGACGACGTGACTGCCCAGGTCGTACAGCAGGCCGCCGATCTCCTCCGGCGCGCCCGACTCGCGCCAGCCGCCCTTGAGCTGGGGGCGCCAGCGCTCGAAACGGGACTCGAAGCGCTGGACCTCGCCGAGTTCGCCGTCCGCAAGGAGGCGGCGGACGGTCAGGAAGTCGTTGTCCCAGCGGCGGTTCTGGAAGACGGACAGGAAGGTTCCGGTCCGCTCGGCGAGGGCGGCGAGCTCGCGCGCCTCGGCGGCGGTGGCGGCGAGCGGCTTGTCGACGACGACGGGGATCCCGGCGGTCAGGGCGGCCGTGGCGAGCGGGACGTGGGTCCGGTTGGGCGAGGCGATCACGACGAGGTCGAGGGCGTCGGCGCCGCCCGCGCGCTTCCACAGCTCGTCGGGCGAGGCGGCGATCCGGACGTCGGGGAACTCGGCGAGGACCTGCTCCTGCCGGCCCGGGTCGGAGGTGACGACCGTGTCGAGGACGAGCCCGTCGGTGGCCGTCACGAGGGGGGCGTGGAAGACGGAACCGGCGAGTCCGTAGCCGATGAGGCCGACGCGGAGGGGGGCGGAGCGGGGGGCGGCGGGGGCGGTGGCGTTCATGGGAGCCACTTTGGCAACAGTGTTGCCGAAGTGCAAGGAGGGTGGACAATGGGCAGGTGAACAGGGGAAACGGGGACGACGGCGAGGGCGGGCCTGGGGCCGGGGGTGCTGGTGCTGGTGCTGGTGCTGGTGCTGGCGCGGGCGGAGGTGCGGGCGCGGGTGGCTACGGGCGCGGCGGGGTGAACCTGCCGGCGCTGCGCGGGCACAACGAGGCGCTCCTGCTGGACCTGCTGCGCGGCGCCGGGCCCGCGGGCCTGGGCCGGGCCGAACTGGCCGCGCGTACGGGGCTCACCCCGCAGGCCGTCAGCAAGATCACCGCGCGGCTGGGCGGGGAGGGGCTGGTCGCGGAGGCCGGCCGCGCCGTGTCCACCGGCGGCAAGCCGCGCACCCTGCTCCGGCTGGTGCCGCAGGCGCGGTACGCGGCCGGGGTGCACCTGGACCGCGACGAGCTCCGGGCGGTACGGGTGGACCTGGCGGGCACGGTCGTCGCGGAGAGCGGGGGCCCGCTGGACTTCGGGGCCGGTCCGGATGCGGTGGTGGAGGAGGTCGTACGGGCGCTCGCGCGGGTCGGTAGCCCGCGGGTCGGTGGCCCGCGGGTCGGTGACGCGGGGGTCGGTGACGCGCGGGTCGGAGGCGCGGCCGTCGGCGAGCCGGGTGGGCGGCCGCTGCTGGGGGTCGGGGTGGCCGCGCCGGGGCCGCTGGACCATCGGGCCGGGGTGATGGGCCGGGTGACGGGGTTTCCGCGATGGGAGGGCTACCCGTTGCGGGAGGTGCTGGCGAGGCGGCTGGGGGTGCCGGTGCTGCTGGACAAGGACACGAACGCCGGTGCGGCGGCGGCTGCGGTGGGGGCGCCGGCCGGGTTTCGGGGGGCCTCGGTGTACGTGCACGTCGGGACCGGGCTCGGGGCCGGGCTGCGGCTGGGCGGGGAGGTCTACCGGGGAGGGCGTTCGGGGGCGGGGGAGTTCGGACACCAGGTGCTGCTGCTGAACGGGCCGCCGTGCCGGTGCGGGGCGCGGGGGTGCGCGGAGGTGCTGTGCCTGGCGGCGGTGGCCCGGGGGGATCTGGCCGAGGCCGCGCGGATCGTGGGGGAGGGGGCGGCGAATCTGGTGGGGCTGCTGGATGTGGAGCGGGTGGTGCTGGGCGGGCGCGTGGTGCAGGCGGCGCCGGAGGTGTTCCTGGACGGGGTCCGGCGGGTGATCGCGGGGCGGGTGCCTGGCGGTGGGCCGGGGTCGGTGTGTGTGGCGTTGGCCGGGGCGGGGGTTGCGGAGGGGGCGGCGGAGTTGGTGCTGGGGCCGGTGTTCGGCCGGGTCGGCTGAGGCTCGGGCCGGCTGGCGGCATCCGGCCGCGGCGCTGCTTACCGGGGCTCGGCCCCGGGCCCCGCGCCTCAAGCGCCGGCGGGGCTGGGGTTGGCTCGGGCGGGGCCGGAAGCGGGCTGGTGGGGCTGAAGGATCGGGGCTCCGCCCCGGGCCCCGCGCCTCGAGCGCCGGCGGGGCTGAGTCTTGCCCGGCGGGTCTGGGATTGGCCTGGTGGGGCGGGATGCTGACCAGCGGAGCTGAGTTTGGCTCGGCGGAGCCGGGAGCGGCCCGGTTGGGCGGGAAGTGGCCGGGCGGGGCTTGAAGGATCGGGGCTGCGCCCCGGGTCCCCGTCTTCGGGCGCCGATGGGCGGCTTGGGTGGGCGGGGTCGGGTGAGGGTGTGTGGGTGCGGCGCCGTTGCCGGGGCTCCGCCCCGGGCCCCGCGCCTCAAATGCCGGCGGGGCTGGGTTGGCCCGGGCGGGGCCGGAAGCGGCCCGGTCGGGCTGAAGGATCGGGGCTCCGCCCCGGACCCCGCGCCTCAAGCGCCGGCGAGGCTGAATCTCGCCCGGCGGAGCCAGGAGTGGTCCGGCGGAGCCAGGAGTGGTCCGGCGGAGCCAGGAGTGGTCCGGCTGGGCGGGACGTGGCCCGGCCGGCGGGAGGGGTTCGGCGAGCCGGGAGGGCTTCGGCGGGGCTGAGTTTGGCTCGGCGGGGCGGGGAGTGGTTTGGGCGAGCCGGGAGGGGTTCGGCTGGGATGGGATGCGGGTCGTCGGAGGGGGCCGGGAGCGGGGTGGTGGGGCTGGGGGTGGGTCCGTAGGGCTGGGGGCTGGTGGGTCGGGGTGGCGTTCTTGACGGTTTGGGCTGATTGGGCGTAAACCGTAGAAGCTTGGGCGTGGTGGGGGTGGGGGGTTCGGGGGGAGTGGCAAGGTGCGGGCTGGGCGGGGTGATTGTCACCTCGTCCTACCATCGTCCCGTCCGGTGAGCAGCGAAGCAGCGAGGGATCTTCCATGCGACTGCGCAAAGCCCTTGCCCTCGGCGCCGTCCTCTCCGCCGCCCTGGTCGCCGCCACCGCACCCACCGCCGGCGCGGACGTCGGCACCGGCGGCGGGGCCCGGCCGGCGCCCGCGTGGCCGTCCCGTGCGCAGGCCACCTGCGGGGACGGGAAGAGCACCGCCTTTCCCATCGGCGCCCGGATTCGCGGCGGACCGGCCGTGTACCGGACCGGCGGCGGCCCGCAGACCTGGTACCTGGACCTGACCAACACCACCGACAGCCTCTGCACCGCCATCCACCCCGTCGTCGTCCTCACCGACAAGGCCCGCGCCCTGCGCCCCGCCCACCTGCGGATGGAGTTCGACACCCCCGGCGGCACGCTCCCCGTCAGCCTGGAGCGCAGCGACCGCGACGAGATCATCGCCGTCTTCGACGGAGGATCCGCCTTCCCCGGCTTCACCGTCGCCGCCGGCAGGTCGCTCACCGTCCGGGTGGGCCTGGCCTTCACGGCCGACGCGCCGACCGGCGAGGTCCTCGCGGACGCCGCGCTCGTGCAGCGCAAGGGCGATGACGGCGACTGGATCGGCGAGGCCGGCGGCTACCGGTTCACCGTCGAGGGTCCGCAGGACCCCGTGGAGGCGGGCTCCCTCGCGCACACCGGGCCGCGCGACGAACGGGCGTACGGGGTGGGGGCCGGTGCGGTCGCGGCCCTCGTCGTCGGTGGCGGACTCGTGATCGGGGCCCGGCGACTGCGCGCCACCCCCGACACACGCTGACCCGTCCGTCCGCCGGACTCCGCGCCACCTCCGACACACGCTGACCCGTCCGTCCGCCGGACTCCGCGCCACCTCCGACACACGCTGCCCCGTCCGTCCGCCGGACTCCGCGCCACACGTCCGTCTGCCGGACTCCGCGCCGCCCGTCCGTCCGCCGAACGCCGTGCGCCGTGCGCCTGTCCGTCCGGCTCCTGTCCGTCCGTCCGCCGGACTCCGCGCCCCGTCCGTCCGGCTCCCGCCCGTCCGCCCGCCCCACCCGGCCCACCCGACCCCCGACCCCCGGCCCCCGGCACGCACCGCCCCCGCCCCCACCCCCGCATCCCCCCACCCCCGCCCCGCATAGAGTCCCAGCGTGGAAGAACAGACCCAGCACCACCGTCCCGGCTCGCCCGTCCGCTCCGGGATTCCCGAGCACGGCCGCATCCCGAAGTACTACGCCGTCAAGGCCCGTATCGCCGAGCTCCTCGACGAGCTCGGTGAGGGCGGGACGCTGCCCACCGAGCGGGATCTCGCCGAGCGGTACGAGGTGTCCCGCGAGACCGTCCGCCAGGCTCTGCGCGAGCTGCTGCTCGAAGGCCGGCTGCGGCGGGCCGGCCGGGGGACCGTCGTTGCCGGGCCGAAGCTGGAGCAGCCGCTGTCGCTGGCGAGCTACACCGAGGGCGTCCGCCGCCAGGGCCGCCGCCCGGGCCGTCACCTCATCGGGCTCGAGCGGTTCCCCTGCCCGCCCGACCTCACCCCCGGCATCGGCGCCGATGCCGGCGAGCCGGTCTGGCACCTGGAGCGCGTCCTGCTGGCCGACGACGAACGGGTCGGCCTGGAGAGCACGTACATCCGGGTGGCCCGGGCGCCCCGCCTCGACAGCGATTTCCCGCCGGACTCCTCCTTCTACGGATACCTCCGTGACCGCCTCGGCATCTCCTTCGGCGACGCCGACGAGAAGCTGGAGACGGTCCTGGCGACCCCCCGCGAGGCCCTGCTGATCGGCACTCCGCCCGCCCTCCCGATGCTGCTCATCCACCGCTTCTCGCGGGATCAGGACGGCCGGCCGCTGGAGCGGGTGCGTTCGCTCTACCGTGGTGACCGGTTCAGCTTCACGACCCGTCTGCGGCCCGAATAGTCCCGAGCGGATCACTGCAAACATGGCGCAATCGGGCGTATTGAAGTCACAAAGAGGTAACGGGTCTAGTCCAAGTTTGGGGGGTTGTTCACCGGCCCGTCGTCCACCGGATCCCCCCGGGTCACGGGGCGCGCCCACCGTGGACGGCGTGAGAGTCATAGTCGTCGGAGGCGGCGTGGTCGGCACCATGCACGCCTGGCAAGCAGTCGAACGCGGCCACGAGGTCGTCCAGATCGAGCGAGAAGCGGAGGCCCGCGGCGCGTCACTGCGCAATTTCGGCCAGATCTGGGTGAGCGGAAGAGCCGGTGGTGAGGAGCTCGACACCGCCCTGCGGGCCCGCGAGCTCTGGGAGCGGATCGGGGAGCGGGTGCCGGGCCTCGGGTTCCGGGCCATCGGTTCCCTCACCCCCGTCCGCAACGCCCGTGAGTACGCGGTCGCCGAGGCGGCCGTCGCCCGCCCCGACGCCGCCGCCCGCGGCTACAAGCTGGTCACCGCGGCCGAGGCCCGGGAGATCAACCCGGCCCTGCGCGGGGCCTTCGAGGCCGCGCTGTGGTGCGAGCGGGACGCGGCCGTCGAACCGCGCACCGCCCAGCTCCACCTGCGCGAGGCCCTCGAGGCCACCGGCCGGTACACCTTCCTCCCCGGGCGGGAGGTGCGCGAGCTCGCCGGCCCGGGCGCCGTCCGCGACGACCACGGCGACGTCCACCGCGGCGACGCCGTGGTCCTGGCGACCGGGGCCTGGCTGTCGGGCCTGGTCCGCGAGCTGGTCCCCGACCTGCCCGTGCGCCGCGTCCGGCTGCAGATGATGCAGACCGCCCCGCTCGGCGAGCCGCTGACCACCTCCGTCGCGGACGCCGACAGCTTCCGCTACTACCCCGCCTACGCGTCCGAGGCCCTCGACGCGCTCAACGCCGCGCAGGCCCAGGCGCCGATCGCCGCCGCGCACAAGATGCAGCTGCTGATGGTCCAGCGCCTGGACGGCGGACTGACCATCGGCGACACCCACGAATACGAGCACCCCTTCGCGTTCGACACCCTCGAAGACCCCTACGAGCACCTCACCGAGGTCGTCGAGGCCTTCCTGGGCCGCCCCCTGCCGAAGATCAGGCACCGCTGGGCGGGCGTGTACGCGCAGTGCACCGACACCACCCGCGTCGTCCACCGCCAGCAGGTGGCCGACGGCGTCTGGCTGGTGACCGGACCCGGCGGGCGCGGCATGACCTGCTCGCCCGCCATAGCCGAGACCACCGCGAACGAACTGGGCTGGTAAGTCTGATGACCGAGAACCGCACGCAGAACCTGATCGTCCTGGACATGGCCGGCACCACCGTCGCCGACGGCGGCCTCGTCGAGCGCGCCTTCGAGCGCGCCGCCGAGCGCCTCGGCGTCGAGCCGGGCAGCGCCGACCACGCCGAGAAGCTCCAGTACGTACGCGACACCATGGGCGAGTCGAAGATCTCCGTCTTCCGCCACCTCTTCGGTACGGAGGACCTCGCCCGGCGCGCCAACTCCGCCTTCGAGGAGGCGTACGGGGAACTCATCGACTCCGGCCTGATCGCCCCGGTCGCCGGAGCCCGCGAGACCATCGAGAAGCTCCGCGCCGACGGCCGCACCGTCGTCCTGACCACCGGCTTCGCCCGCGTCACCCAGGACGCCATCCTCGACGCCCTGGGCTGGCAGGGCCTGGCGGACCTCACCCTGTGCCCCGCCGACGCGGGCGGCCGCGGGCGCCCGTACCCGGACATGGTGCTGGCCGCGTTCCTGCGCACGGGCGCCGCGGACGACGTACGGGAGATGGTCGTCGCGGGCGACACCGCCTACGACATGCTCAGCGGCCGCCGCGCCGGCGCCGGGACCGTGGCGGGCGTCCTCACCGGCGCCCACGACCGCGCGGCCCTGACCGCGCACGGCGCCACCCACGTCCTGGGCTCCGTCGCCGAACTCCCGCACCTGCTGGCGGATTCGGCGTGAGCGGCATCCGCTTCGAGGGGGTCAGCGTCGCCTACGGCGGCAACACCGTCCTGGACTCCCTCGACCTGACCGTCGAGCCCGGCGAGGTCATGGCGCTGCTCGGCCCCTCCGGCTCGGGCAAGACCACGGCGCTGCGGGCGGTCGCCGGGTTCGTACGGCCCGCCGCGGGCCGGGTGCTGATCGGCGGCCGGGACGTCACCGCGCTTCCGCCGCACAAGCGCGGCATCGGCATGGTCGTCCAGCAGTACGCGCTGTTCCCGCACATGAGGGTCGAGGCGAACGTCGCCTTCGGGCTGAAGGCCCAGAAGGCGTCCAAGGCCGAGATACCCGGCCGGGTCGCCGAGGCCCTGGAGATGACCGGCATGGCGGCCTACGCCAAGCGCTACCCGCGCGAGCTGTCGGGCGGCCAGCAGCAGCGCGTGGCCATCGCCCGCGCCCTCGCCATCCGCCCGGGGGTGCTCCTGCTCGACGAGCCGCTGTCCGCGCTCGACGCGCAGCTGCGCTCCGGGATGCTCGCCGAACTGGCCCGCCTGCACCGCGAACTGCCCGACGTGTCCATCCTGTACGTCACCCACGACCAGGTCGAGGCGCTCACCCTGGCCGACCGGATCGCCGTCATGGACAAGGCCCGGCTCCAGGACTGCGGGACCCCGCAGCAGCTGTACCGGGCCCCGCGCACCGAGTTCACCGCGTCCTTCGTCGGCAACGCGAACCTGCTGCCGGTGACCGTCGCGGAGGGCGGCGCGCTCTTCGAGGGCCGCCCGCTGGCCCTCGACCGCGGCCGCGCCGTGCCCGGGTCCACCGCGACCCTGTGCGTACGGCCGCACCTGCTCGGCCTGGGGGACGGCCCGAACGCGCTGAGCGGCCGCATCGCCGAGGTCCAGTGGCGCGGCTCGACGCACCGGCTGTACGTCGATGTCGCCGGCCACCGCGTGAAGGCGGACCTGCCCGAGCTGCGGGAGACGCCCGCGCTGGGGGACCGGGTCACGCTGCACTTCGAGCCGCGGGACGCGGTGCTGCTGGCCGCTGGGGTGTCCGATGGCTGAGACCACGCGGCGCGCCACGCCTGTACCGGCCCCCGCCGGGGAGGCTCGGGGCTCCGCCCCTGGCCCCGCGCCTCAATCGCCGGCGGGGCTGAAAGATCGGGGCTCCGCCCCGGACCCCGCGCCTCAAACGCCGGCGAGGCTGAATCTGTGGGCGCTGCCGCCCGTGGCCGTGCTCGCGCTGGTGTTCCTGTATCCGCTCGCGCTGGTCGTCCAGCAGTCGCTCAGCCCCGAGAACGGCGGCGGCGCCTTCGACGCCTATGCGCAGGTCTTCGGCTCGCAGGCCTTCCGCGAAGCGCTCGGGACCACCGTCTGGCTGGCCGTCGGGGCCACCGTCGGGTGTCTCGTCCTCGGTTTCGCGCTCGCGCTCGTCATCGCGTTCGTGCCGTTCCCGGGCGCCCGCGGCGTTGCGAAGTTCATCGACGTCTTCCTCTCCTTCCCCTCCTTTCTCATCACCCTCGCCCTGCTCTTCATCTACGGCACCGTCGGCATGGCCAACGGAGTCTGGACCGACTTCACCGGCGCTGCCGAGGGGCCCTTCCACTTCCTGACCACGCCGTGGGGCGTCCTGCTCGCGGAGATCACGTACTTCACGCCCTTCGTGATGCGCCCCCTGCTCGCCGCCTTCTCCCAGCTGGACACCGCCCAGCTGGAGGTCGCCGCCGGCCTCGGCGCCCGGCCCGCGCGGATCGTCCGGCAGGTGATCCTGCCCGAGGCGCTCCCCGCCCTGGCCGCGGGCGGCAGCCTCGTCCTCGTCATGTGCCTCAACGAGTTCGGGATCGTCCTGTTCACCGGAGCCAAGGACGTCACGACCCTCCCGATGCTCATCTACGGCAAGGCGATCCTCGAATCCGACTACGCCGCCGCCTGCGTGGTCGCCGTCGTCAACATCGTGATCTCCGTCGGCCTGTTCGGCCTCTACCGGGTGGTGAGCAAGCGTGCTGGTGCATAGCAAGACGGGCCGCTGGGCCGTCTGGAGCCTCTTCGGCCTCCTCTTCCTGCCGCTGTTCGCGCTGCCCCTGCTCGTGGTGGTCGCGGCCTCCTTCGCCACCCACTGGTCCGGCGCGTTCCCCTCCGGCCCGACCACCGCGAACTACGCCTCCGCCGTGCAGGGCGAGTCCCTCCAGGCCCTGACCACCAGCCTGGTCACCGCCGTCGCCGCGAGCCTGCTCGCGCTCACCGTCGGCACCTGGGCGGCGCTGGCGGGCTCGGCCCTCGGCAAGCGCGGGAAGCGGTCCCTGGACGCGCTGTTCATGCTGCCCGTCGCCGTGCCGTCCGTGGTCGTCGGCCTCGCCGTGCTCGTCGCCTTCAGCCGGCCGCCGCTGCTCCTCAACGGAACCAGCTCGATCGTCATCCTGGCGCACACGATCCTTGTCACGGCGTTCGCCTACCAGTCGGTCTCGGCGGCGATCGTACGGCTCGACCCCGCGTACGAGCAGGCCGCGGCCTCCCTCGGCGCGCGCCCCGGCTACGTCCTGTGGCGGGTCAAGCTCCCGCTCCTGCTGCCGTCCCTCACCGCGGCCGCCGGGCTCTGCTTCGCCCTGTCCATGGGCGAGCTGAGCGCCACGATGATGCTCTACCCGCCGGACTGGATGCCCCTCCCGGTCCGGATCTTCACGGCCACCGACCGGGGTTCGCTCTTCAGCGGATCCGCCGTCGCCGTCGTGCTGATGGCCACCACCCTGCTCGTCCTGCTGGCCGTCTCCCGCGTCCGCACCAAGGCCTCCTACCGCTGACCCCCCGCACCCCCCGCTGCCCCACCTCCCCCCGCTGCTCCACCCCGCCGTACCCCTGCTGAGTCCCTGTCGACTCCCTTTCCCCGTAAGGAAGTTCCATGCCCAGCAAGCTCCTGCTCCGTACCGCCGCCGCCCTCACCGGCAGCCTGGCCCTCGCCGTCTCCCTCACCGCCTGCGGCGGCTCCGCCACCGCCGGCTCCGGCAAGGCCGGCGAGGAGAAGGTCGTCACCGTCTACAGCGCCGACGGCCTCAAGAGCGAGAAGGGCGACGGCTGGTACGACAAGGTCTTCGCCGAGTTCACCAAGAAGACCGGCATCGAGGTCAAGTACGTCGAGGGGGGCTCGGGCGAGATGGTGCAGCGCGCCGTCCGCGAGAAGACCAACACCCAGGCCGACGTACTGATCACCCTGCCGCCCTTCATCCAGCAGGCCGACGGCAAGGGCCTCCTCCAGGCCTACACGCCGCAGGGCTCCGAGAAGGTCAACGGCGCCAACAAGGCAGCCGACGGCAAGTGGACCTCGGTCGTCAACAACTACTTCGGGTTCATCTACAACAAGAAGGAGCTCGCCGAGGCCCCCAAGACCTGGGAGGAGCTGCTGGACCCCAAGTTCAAGGGCAAGCTGCAGTACTCCACCCCGGGCGTCGCGGGCGACGGCACCGCCGTCCTGATCAAGTCGATGCACGACTTCGGCGGCAAGGAGCCGGCGATGGAGTACCTGAAGAAGCTCCAGGCCAACAACGTCGGCCCGTCCTCCTCCACCAGCAAGCTGGCGCCGAAGACCGACAAGGGCGAGCTGCTCGTCGCCAACGGCGACGTCCAGATGAACTTCGCGCAGTCCAAGTCCATGCCGAACATCGGCATCTGGTTCCCCGCGAAGGACGGCGGCAAGCCCACCACCTTCGCCCTGCCGTACGCGGCCGGCCTCGTCGACAAGGCCCCGCACACCGAGAACGGCAAGAAGCTCCTCGACTACCTGCTCGGCGAGGAGGCGCAGCAGCTGGTCAGCGGCGTCGGCGGCGGCTTCCCGGCGCGCACCGACGTCAAGCCGACCGACGCCAACGCCGTCGAGCTCACCAAGATCATGACGGGTGTCGAGGTCTTCGAGCCGAACTGGGCCGACATCGACGCGAACCTCACCGCCTACGTCGACGCGTGGAAGTCGGCAACCGGCAGCTGACCGGACACTTCCCGGCCACCCTGGTCCGGGAAAGTGACGCTTGCGTAACGGGTCTGGACCGAAATGCCCTTCGGTCCGGACCCTGGGCCCCCGGACCCTCCCCGGCCACCGCCGGAGGTGCTTCCCTCCGGGGGTACCGCGCGCACTGTCCCCGCACTTCGCCGCTCACCTGCTCCCCAGGAGGAGTACGTGTCCACTGCCCTGCCCGGACGACGCGTCATCGCCGTGACCGCTTCCGCCGCCGCCCTGATCGCCGCGTCCGCCCTGGCCACCCCGGCCGGCGCCGCGGACGCCGCCGCTGCCGCCAACACCGACAAGGTGCTCGTCATCGGCATCGACGGCGCGGTCCTCGACCGCGTCAAGGCCGCCAACGCCCCGCACCTGAAGGGCCTGATGGCCCAGGGCCTGACCGCCCGCAGCACCCTGTACGCGAACCCGATGGCCGCCACCTCCTCCGGCCCCGGCTGGTCCACCATCGCCACCGGCGTCTGGCCCGACAAGCACGGCGTGAAGGACAACTCCTTCACCGGCAAGAACTACACCGCCCACCCCGACTTCCTGACCCGCATGGAGAACGCCAACCCGGCGCTCAACACCTACGCGGCCGCCGACTGGGAGCCGATCACCTCCACCGACGCGGGCGGCCCGATCTTCTCCGCCAAGGTCGACAAGCGGCTCTCCCTCAAGGGCGACCGCGACGGCTACCGCAACGAGGACCCCAAGATCGCCGCCGCGGCCGCCGCCGAACTGCGCGACCAGAACCCGGACGCCGCCTTCGTCTACCTCGGCGAGATCGACGTCGCCGGCCACTCCTACGGCGCCGCCAGCCAGCAGTACCTCGACGCCGTCGCCCGCGTGGACGCCCTGATCGGCCAGGTGCTGACCGCCGTACAGAACCGCCCGACCTACGCCCAGGAGAACTGGAAGGTCCTGGTCACCACCGACCACGGCCACACCAACTCCGGCGGCCACGGCGGCTCCACCATCCAGGAGCGCGGCACCTTCGTCATCGCCAAGGGCGCGGGCATCGCGGCCGGTTCGGTGCGCGACGACGTCAAGCTGGTCGACGTCGCCGCGACCGCGCTCGCGCAGGTCGGCGTCTCCACCGCCGCACTGGACGGCGTACCGCTGAACGCCCCCGACAGCGACCCCTTCGACACCCTGCGCCCCGCCCTCCAGGCCCGCGTGGACGAGACGGGCATCCCGGCCGGCGTGAAGGGCTTCACCCGCACCCCGCCCGCCGGCTGGTCCGTCGACAACTCCCGTATGGGCACGGGCGGTGTCGGCGAGTGGGCCGGCTGGGCCTTCGCGACCGACGAGTTCTGGAGCCAGGCCCAGCGCGACCAGTGGCGCGAGCTGAACGTCCGCTCCCGTGACGTCTTCGCCGTCGCCGACTCCGACGAGTGGGACGACAAGAGCCACACCGGCAGCTTCGACTCCACCCTGATCACCCCGAAGTGGGCCGTCACCGGCGGCACCACGAAGAACCTGACCTTCCAGACGCACTACCGCCACGAGGCCGGGCAGACCGCCCAGGTCCTGGTCTCCTACAACGGCGCCGCGCCCACCGTCGTCAAGAGCTACACCGCCGACGCGGTGGCCAGGTCCGAGTCCCTGAACCTCCAGGTCCCGGCCGGTGCGACGGACGTGCAGATCCGCTTCCGCTACACCGGCGACAACAACTGGTACTGGACCGTCGACAACTTCCGCCTGGGCTGATACCAGGTCCCCCGGGGTCCGGGCCGTGGACACGCCGTACGTCCCCGACCCGGCCCCGATAGGGTGGTAGAGACCAGAGGTCACAGAGGTCAGACGCCACCGAGAGCGGAGAACAGTCCAGTGGCAGAGCGCAAGCCGATCGAATCCTGGCTCACCGACATGGACGGGGTCCTGATCCACGAGGGCACCCCGATCCCCGGGGCGGATGCCTTCATCAAGCGGCTGCGCGAGTCCGGCAAGCCCTTCCTGGTGCTGACCAACAACTCCATCTACACCCCGCGCGACCTCCAGGCCCGCCTCAGCCGCATGGGCCTCGACGTCCCCGTCGAGAACATCTGGACCTCCGCGCTGGCCACCGCGAAGTTCCTCGACGACCAGCGCCCGGGCGGCACCGCGTACGTGATCGGCGAGGCCGGCCTGACCACCGCCCTGCACGACATCGGCTACATCCTGACCGACCACGAGCCCGACTACGTGGTCCTCGGCGAGACCCGCACCTACAGCTTCGAGGCGATGACGAAGGCGGTCCGCCTGATCAACGCGGGCGCCCGCTTCATCTGCACCAACCCCGACGAGACCGGCCCCTCCACCGAGGGCCCGCTCCCGGCCACCGGCGCCGTCGCCGCGCTGATCACCAAGGCCACCGGCAAGAAGCCGTACTTCGCGGGCAAGCCCAACCCGCTGATGATGCGCACCGGCCTCAACGCGATCGGCGCGCACTCGGAGACCAGCGCGATGATCGGCGACCGGATGGACACCGACGTGCTGGCCGGGCTGGAGGCGGGCATGCAGACCTTCCTGGTCCTCACCGGCCTGACCTCGGTCGCGGACACCGAGAAGTTCCCGTACCGCCCCACCAAGACGGTCGACTCGATCGCCGACCTGGTGGACCTCGTTTAAGTCGTTCGGCTGACACGTACGGCGCCGCTCCGGATGCGGAGCGGCGCGCGGCGCGTGAATCTCCTTGTTGAGGAGGTTCACCATGCGCAGTGTTCACATCGCTCTCCGTGCCGCCGGGGTGGCCGTCGCCCTGACAGCGTTCTCCGCGGTGACCGCGCCCACCGCCCTCGCGGGGGAGGAGGACCGCGGCGGCCGCGGCAGCGTCTCGGTCGATCCCAGCCCGGCCCACCCGGGAGCGCAGGTCAAGCTGCGCGTCAACGGCTGCGACGGCACCAGGGGCGCGGCCAAGTCCTCCGTCTTCGCGGGGGACGCGGAGCTGTACGGCCGCGACGGCGGCCGCAGCCCGCTCTACGGCGAGGTGACGATCAGCTCGCACGCCCAGCCGGGCCGGCACTCCGTACGGGTGACCTGCGACGGTCACGACAGGGTCAGCGGCTCCATCGAGATCTCCCACCGCCGCCCCAGCCACCACGCCTCCCCGATCTGGCCGGTCCACGCGGGCGGCGGCGGCATGTCGGCCGAACTCGCGGAGTCCTCCCGGCCGGCCGCGGCGGCGAAGAAGGACGAGCACGGCGGCGACGGTCCGGGGCTGCCGCACACGGTCATCGGCGCCGTCCTGGCAGCCGCCGCCACCCTGGCCGTCGCGGGCCGGGCGCTGGCCCTGCGCCGCCGTCGCAGCGGTGACTGAGCGAGTGCGGGCGGACGACGGCCGGGTGGATGACGGCCGGGGGTGCGGCGGCCTGTTGGATGACGCCCGGGGGTGTGGCGCCTGGGGGAACGGCGGCCGGGTGGATGACGGCCGGGCGGGCGACGGCCGGGCGGGCGACGGCCGGGCGGGTGGCCGCAGGGCGGCTGGCCGCAGGGCGGGCCGCGCATGAACGAGTGGCGCACGAGCGAGGGGCGCATGAGCGAGCCCAGATCCTCCGGAAGCGGCCGACTGCTGACCTTCGCCGCCTGGTCGGTGCTGGTCCTGGGCCTGTGGCTGTGGGGCCGCCAGATCACCGGGGTCCCGGCCCCGCTCGCCGGCCAGGCCGGCGGGGCGGTGGGGCCGGTCCTGCCCGCGGCCCACGCCCCCCTGGCCGCGGCCCTGCCCCAGCGGGTCGACGTACCGTCCATAGGCGTCCAGGCCCCGGTGATCTCCCGGGGCCTGGACGCGGACGGGGCGATCGAGCCGCCCCCGTACGACAGCCCGGGCACGGTCGGCTGGTGGAGCAACGGCGTGCAGCCGGGGGCCGCCGGGGCCGCGCTGATGGTGGGGCACGTGGACACGAAGTCCAAGCCGGCCGTGTTCTACGGGCTGAGCTCGGCGCAGCCGGGCGAGAAGGTGCGGGTGGTGCGGGCGGACGGTTCGGTCGCCGAGTTCACCATCGAGGACGTACGGGTCTACGAGCGCGCGGCCTTCGACGCGCACAAGGTGTACGGCCAGCGGATCAGGGGCCGGGCCGAGCTGAGGCTGGTGACCTGCGGCGGCACCTATGACAAGGCGGCCAAGGAGTACACGGCGAACGTGGTGGTCTCCGCCTACCTGACGGGCGCCGGGGTCCGGCCGGGCACGGCTGCCTAGCCCCCGCCCACAACGAAGAAGCCCCTCGCAGTTCTCACTGCGAGGGGCTTCTTCCGTCTGTGCGCCGCCAGGGACTCGAACCCCGGACCCGCTGATTAAGAGTCAGCTGCTCTAACCAACTGAGCTAGCGGCGCTTGCTGACAGGGAAAACTCTACCCCACCTCGAGAGGTGCTCGTGACCAGCCACGCCCGCCTTGTCCGATTAACCCATGTTTAAGGGGTTTGTCGTGCACGATATGTCTGGCCGTGCCGCATCTGATGACCCGCCAGATGTGGTTCCGGCTGACCAGTGGACGAGCAGGGGAGTGGACGGAACCGCATGACGATGCAGCCTCCGACGCATGTGCAGACGCCGACGCCGATGCCGATGCCCGCCTTCGAGGAGTACGAGCCCGCGGGCGACTGTGCGTGTCGGGGGTGCGCCCAGCGTCGCCGCACCCTCGCCCGCGCGCGGGCCATACGGCTGCGCGACGGGGGCCACCCCGCCGCCCGCGGGGCCCGCCGGGCGCTGGTCCTGGCCACGGCCGCCGGCGTGGTCCTGGGCGGTGGCGGCGGAGCCGCGGTGGCGGTGACGGCACCGGCCGCCGGGCCGGCGGCGACGGACGACCCGGGCCCCGGCAGCCCGCAGGGCGGCCGGACCCCGCTGCACGGGCCGAAGGGCGGTCCCGTCGGCAAGCCGGGCGCGCCCTCCGGGGTGAAGCGGATCGACCGGACGACGATCATCAACCGGGCGAAGCTGTGGCTGGACGCGAAGGTTCCGTACAGCATGTCCGAGTACTGGACGGACGGCTACCGGCAGGACTGCTCGGGCTACGTCTCGATGGTCTGGAACCTCGGCTCGAACGAGTGGACCGGCAGCCTCGACAAGTTCGCCACGAAGATCACCAAGGCCGATCTGCTGCCCGGGGACATGCTCCTCTTCCACAACCCGGCGGACCCCAACAACGGCTCGCACGTGGTCGTCTTCGGCGGCTGGGCCGACGAGACGCAGACGCATTACATCGCCTACGAGCAGACCCGGCCGACGACGCGCAAACTGGCCACGCCCTACGGGTACTGGAGCAACGGGTCGAAGTACATCCCGTACCGGTTCAACGGGGTCACGGGCGGGATCGTGCCCGACGACCCGGCGCCGCCGGTGCCCGCGCCGGGGGACGCGACGGTGTTCCCCGGCGCCGCGAAGTTCGGGCCGGGGCAGACCAACGACCACGTGGCCCGGCTGGGCCGGATGCTGATCGAGCGCGGCGCGTTCCGGTTCTACCCGAAGGGGGTGGCCGACCGGGCGTGGAGCGAGCACGACCGGCTGGCCACCCAGGCCTTCCAGACCGCCCAGGGCTGGACCGGCGCCGACGCGGACGGCATCCCGGGGGCGCACACCTGGCGGCTGCTGGTCGAGCGCACGGGCAAGAACATCCCGCCGCTGGTGGGGGCCGCGCCGGGGCCGGGCGGGGTACGGGCGTACCCCGGGGCCTCGGTGTTCCGCCCGGGCGTGGCGCACGACGCGATCGCGGCCCTCGGCCGCCAACTGGTCAAGAAGGGCTTCGGCAAGCACTACACGTCCGGTCCCGGGCCGCGCTGGAGCGAGGCGGACCGCCGCAACGTCGAGGCCTTCCAGCGCGCGCAGGGCTGGCGCGGTGCCGCGGCCAACGGCTACCCGGGCCCGGAAACCTGGCGCCGGCTGTTCGCATGACGGAGGACACGATGTACCCCACGCACACCACCTCGGTCACGGGCACCTTCCGGGTGCCGGCGGTGTCCGCCCCTGCCCCTGCGGCTGCCGCCGCCCCCGCCCCGGTGTGGGGGGTGGCCCCGCCCCGCGAGGCCGTCCAGCGGCCGGCCGCCCCGCCCCCGCCCCCGCTCTCGGGCGAGACCTCGACGGGCTGGGCCACCGCCCCGGCGGTCCTGCTGGCGGCCGGGCCCGAGGTGCCGGCCGCCCGCGCCCAGGCCGACCCCGAACCACCGCACGCGGGCCCGGACATCCCGCACGCGGGCCCGGACATCCCGCACCCGCAGGCCGAGGCACCCCACCCCGGCCCGGCCACCCTCCGCCTGCGCCTCACCACCCCCGAACCTGCCGGCCCGACCCCGACCCGCGCGACCGCCCCCGCCCGACCCGCGCCCGTCCCACCCCCCGCACAGTCCCCCCGC